>JAZOQS010000001.1:0-30648 GCA_045656205.1 Clostridia bacterium
TTTGGAGACCACTGCTCTACCAACTGAGCTATACCCCTAAATTTCATCGCCAAATCAGTATATCACAGAAAACGGGCTTTGTCAATAACTAAAATAAAAATATAATAAAATAAATAAAATGCTTGACAGTTAAAGCAAAAAAGTATAAAATATAATTATGTATTTTTGTGCGAAAAGCACAATACATAAATTTACAATAATTAAGGAGAGGTGCAGAATAATGGACACACTAAGCATTATCCTGACCGCCTCTGCCGTAGTCTTAGGAATAGTTGGTTTTCTTGTTGGAATACAGTATAGAAAGCAGATTGCTGAAAAAACTATAGGTTCGGCTGAAAATAGAGCGAAAATTATTATTAAAGACGCGGAAAAAGAGGCTCAGGCTAAGAAAAAGGAAATTCTGGTAGAAGCTAAAGAAGAAATCCAGAAAAATCGTAATGAAGCGGAAAAAGAGCTTAAAGAAGCTCGCCGTGAAATCACAAGAAAAGAAGGACGTATAGCCCAGAAAGAAGAAACTCTTGACAAAAAAGTTGCTTCGATTGAAAAGAAAGAGGAACAGCTTGTTCAGAAAGATAAAGATCTTGAAGTTGAACGTGCAAAACTCGAAGAAGCGCATCAGCGTCAGATAGAGGTTTTAGAGAAAATCTCAGGCTATACAAAAGAAGAAGCAAAACAGTATCTTATCAAAGATATTGAAAGTGAAGCAAGGCACGAAGCAGCTATGCTCGTTAAGGAAATTGAGGACAAGGCAAGAGAAGACGCTGAATCAAAAGCTCGTGAAGTTGTCGGTCTTGCAATTCAGAGATGTGCTGCTGACCACGCTGCTGAAATCACAGTTTCTGTTGTAGCACTGCCCAGCGATGAAATGAAGGGTAGAATTATCGGTCGTGAAGGCAGAAACATCAGAACTATTGAAACACTGACAGGTATTGACCTTATAATTGACGATACTCCCGAAGCGGTTATTCTTTCGGGCTTTGACCCTGTTCGCCGTGAGGTTGCAAGAATTGCTCTTGAAAGACTTATTCACGACGGCAGAATTCATCCTGCAAGAATTGAAGAAATGGTTGAAAAAGCCCGTAAAGAGGTTGAAAACACAATTAAACAGGAAGGCGAAAGAGCTACCTTTGAAACAGGTGTTCACGGTCTCCATCCTGAACTTATCAGACTTCTCGGTAAACTTAAATACAGAACAAGTTACGGTCAGAACGTGCTCATGCACAGTATAGAAGTTGCACATCTTTCGGGAATTATGGCTGCTGAAATGGGTGTTGACCCTGTTGCGGCAAAACGTGCAGGTCTTCTCCACGATATCGGTAAATCTATCGACCATGAGGTTGAAGGTTCACACGTTGATATCGGTGCAAATGTTGCAAGAAAATATAAAGAAAGTGACGATATTATCCACGCTATTATGGCTCACCACGGTGATGTTGATGCGAATACAATCACAGCTTGCATAGTTCAGGCTGCCGATGCTATTTCTGCTGCACGTCCCGGTGCGAGAAGAGAAAATATCGAAACATACATCAAACGTCTTGAAAAACTTGAAGAAATTGCTTCAAGCTTTGATGGCGTTGAACGTTCTTTTGCAATTCAGGCAGGCCGTGAAGTTCGTATTATGGTTAAACCTGAAAACGTAAGCGACGAATCTATGATTCTTGTTGCAAAAGATATCGTTAAGAAAATTGAGGACGAACTTGAATATCCCGGTCAGATTAAAGTTAACGTAATCAGAGAAGTTCGTGCTATCGAATACGCAAAATAATTAATTACAAGACTGTCCCAGGGCAGTCTTGTTTAACTTTAGGAAGGAATAGAGTATGAACATACTTTGCATTGGTGATGTTGTAGGCAGAAGCGGCGTTGAAATGGTTGCCGGGCAGCTCAGATATTTAAAACAGGACTATGATGCTGATTTTGTTATTATCAATGGCGAGAATGCCGCTGACGGCTTGGGGATAGATAAATGGAGTGCAGATATGCTGCTTGATGCCGGAGCGGATGTTATTACAACCGGGAATCATGCCTTTTCAAAAAAATCAATATATAATCTGTTTGATGAAAAATATCCGGTCATAAGACCCCTTAACTGTGATGAAGAGCGGGGGAGCGGGTATATTATAAAAGAATGTAACGGCGTTAAAATTGCAGTTGTAAATCTGCTGGGCAGAGTTTTTATGAAAAATGAGAATGATCCGTTCAGCTCGGCAAGAGAGTTTATAGATTCGGTCGATGCCGATATGATATTTGTTGATTTTCATGCAGAAGCCACAAGTGAAAAACTTGCTATGGGACATTATCTGTCGGGCAGAGCAACCTGCGTTTTCGGAACACATACACATGTGCAGACTGCAGATGAATGTATAATTGGCGGTAAAACGGCATATATAACCGACCTTGGTATGACAGGCCCATATAATTCGGTGCTTGGCGTAAAAACCGAAATTGCAGTTGGAAATTTCATTAACGGTACGCGTGAAAAATATAAAACTGCAGAAGGAAACTGCAGACTTGACGGGATTGTGGTTTCGGCAGAAAAAGACGGGATTGCAACCAAAATTACAAGGTTTTCCGTAAAGTGACAAAATGTGATTGGTACAAATGCATATATATGCATAAAAAATTATGTAAAGTATATCAAAGGATTTTGAATGGTAGAAATTGAATTTTAAAGTATAGAAAAATTTTCAGGAGGAATGAAAAAAATGGACATACTTAAGGTTTCATCAAAATCAAAACCAAATTCTGTAGCAGGGGCCCTTTCTGAGGTCATACGCGAACGAAGAGAAGCAGAAATTCAGGCGATTGGTGCCGGAGCGGTGAACCAGGCGATTAAAGCGATTGCCATAGCAAGAGGCTTTGTTGCGCCGACAGGAGTTGAACTGGTGTGCACCCCCTCTTTTGTTGAGGTTGAAGTGGATGAAGATACCAGAACGGCAATAAGACTTATTGTGGAAACAAAATAAGTACATATTTATCACGTTACTGCCCACATTAAAATCATTTTTGATATGATTTTAATGTGGGGGGTTTTTTTATCCCGGACTTAATGAAAAAAATTACATAAAAGTCTTGTTTTTTTGTATATTTTTTTATATAATAAACTATATATGGGTTGAACATTTTTTTAGGCCCGGAAAGAGGTGGGGAAAATGATGGTTTCGGTAGTATATAACAAAGCAAAGGATAAAGACGGTAAAGTAATTAATGAACTTCAAAAGGCATTTGAAGGCAAAGCGGAAGTTAAAATATTTATTGATAAAATCACTTCATTTGACCTTGAAAAATCCGATATTGTTATGGCGCTCGGCGGGGACGGAACCATTATCCGTGCATCTAAAGCGGCGGCGGTTCACGGAATTCCGGTATGTGGAGTAAATCTTGGCAGAATTGGTTTTCTTGCTGCAATTGAGCCTGACGAAATATCAGTAGCGGTGCAGAATCTTCTGTCCGGAAACTACCGGGTTGAGGAACGGATGATGCTGGAGGCACAGATTGTTTCAGGCGGGAAAATAATACCCATCAAAGCGCTTAATGATATTACAATTTCCAGAGGAAACTGTCATAAAATGATTGAAATTTCGATAGAAAGCGGAGAAGAACACCTTGACGATTTCAGAGCTGATGGGGTTATCGTGTCAACACCTACCGGATCGACGGCGTATTCTCTTTCGGCAGGTGGACCAATAATTGCACCAACAATGGAAATTTTCCTTATTACGCCTGTTTGTGCATATGACCTGCAAAGCAGAAGTATGGTACTTACTGCTGATGATGTGCTTACCCTTTCTGCAAAAGGGAAACAGTCTGCATCGGTCGAGGTTGACGGGGCTGAAATTGCACTGTTGGGCAAAGACGATTTAATTAATATTATCCGCTCACCGCAAAAAGCTAAAATAATTAAAATGAATGAACGAAGTTTTCTTAAAACATTAAGAAAAAAATTCTGCAAATAGGAGAAAAACACATTGAATAAGTTTGAAAGACACTATTTTATATTAAACCTGATTAAAGACAATGTTATAAGAACTCAGGGTGAAATAACACAAAAACTCAGAGAAGCAGGAGCAGACGTTACGCAGGCAACCGTTTCAAGGGATATTAAAGAATTAAGACTTGTCAAAACATCGGACAGCGACAACGAATATCGCTATGTTTCTATGGCAAATCAGACATATGATGACCTTGAAACAAGACTCAGCAATATTTTTGCCGAAGCTGTTGTATCGGTGGAATCTGCGTCCAACATAATTGTCGTGAAAACCTTGTCCGGTATGGCACAGGCGGCAGCAACGCTTATCGACTCAATGGAGTACAGAGGAATTATAGGATGTATTGCCGGTGATGATACTATAATGACGGTTGCAAAATCAGAAAAAGATGCAAATAAAATTGCAGACCAATTAAGACTTATGCTCAAAAACTGAGACTTTTTTTGTGTGAAGGTGGTGAAAAGCCGATGCTGGCGCAAATTAGCATAAATAATATAGCAGTTGTTAAACATGCAGATATCGAATTTTATGACGGACTAAATGTTATAACGGGTGAAACAGGCGCCGGTAAATCGGTGATAATCGGCGCAATCCAGATGATTCTCGGAGAAAAAATCACGAAAAATATTATTCGTACCGGTGAAGAAAAAGCAGATGTTTCGGCAATATTCTATCCGGACGAGGATGCATGGGAATCTCTTGAAGAATTGGGAATTGAAAAAACTGAAGACGAAACTCTGCTTATTTTCCGCGAAATTTCGCTAAACGGCAGAAGTGTTTGCAAAATAAACGGTACACTTTGCCAGATATCTCTGCTTAAGGAAGTGGCAAACCTGCTTGTGAATATCCACGGTCAACAGGATACGGCTCTTTTGTATTCGGAGGCAAAGCAGCTTGAACTTCTGGACGGTCGTGCAGATGAAGTAAGTCCCATTATGCAACAATACACACAACTGTATCTGGAACTTAAAGAAACGGATAAAATGATAGATGAACTTTCAGAAACGGAAGAAAACAGAAAATATCAGACCGAACTGCTTGAATTTCAGATAAATGAAATTGAAATGCTGGGACTGAAAGAAAATGAAACCGAAGAACTTGAAGAAAGAATAAATGAACTTAAAAACAGCGAGGTTATATCCAAATCGCTTAAAGAAACATACAAGCTCATTTCGGCAGGCGATTACAATGCCGGAGACCTTTTACGCTCAGCTTCGGGACAACTTCAGTATTTAAAAAGCCTTTCTGCGAGGTTTGAAGGCTTGAGCGAACAGCTTGACGATGTTACATACAGGCTCGAGGATATAGCAGCACTCGTTTCGTCGCAAATGTATGAAACAGAGGCAAATCCTGCAGAGCTTGAAGAACTTTCGGACAGGCTTTATACAATAAAAACCATGTGCAACAAGTATAAACTTAAACCCGCAGAACTTATCTTGTTCCCGGAAAATGCAAGGAAAAAACTTGAAGAACTGACGTGTGACACAGAAAAACTTGAAAAACTTAAAATAAAGAAAAATGACCTTATTCGTGAGCTGACAAAAAAGGCGGAAGAAATTTCAGGTGTCCGTAAAAAAACGGCGAAACTTTTTGAAAAGGATATCATTTCAGAGCTTGTTGACCTTAATATGCCAAAAGTTCAGTTTGAAGTAAGCTTTGAAAAATTAAATCATTTTTCAGTAACGGGCATGGATAAAGTTGAATTTTTGATTTCACCCAACGCGGGCGAAAGTCTTAAACCTATGGCGAAAGTTGCCTCGGGTGGTGAAATGTCAAGAATAATGCTGGGGGTAAAAAGCTTCACATCAGCCTTTGAAAAGAAAAAGACCTATATTTTTGACGAAATTGATACGGGTATAAGTGGTGTGACGGCGCAAAAAGTTGCCGAAAAGCTCAAAAAAGTCAGCGAAAAAGACCAGACAATTGTTATTACACACAGTGCCCATATTGCTGTTAAGGCGGACAGTCATTATCTGATTAGAAAGAGGATGACGGAATCGGAAACAAAGACGGAAGTTACTTTGCTTGACAGACAGGGCAGAATAAGTGAAATAGCACGTATTAATGCGGGCGCAGAGCCCACGGCAACTGCACTTGCACAGGCAGAGGAAATGCTTGTCCAAAATGAGTGAACCGTAGTTGACAATTGGCCAGATAAATGATATAATATGAAGATAAAATTTCTACTCTATTTTTTAACGAGAAAGGAATAAAAAATATGAAAAAATTACTTTGCCAGATTTTAATTATTGCGCTTGTTTTTAGTGCAATCGGCTTTGTTCCGGCATTTGCTGTGAGCGCAATGCAGGAAGCCGTTGATTTTGTTCAGACAAACGGCCTCTGGAAAGCGAGCGGAATTTTTTCTCCCGAACAGGCAGCTACCCGTGCGGAAACAGCGTCTGTAATGGCAAATTTCCTGAGCGATGTTGAAATGGAATATTCAGGTGAATATGCTGACGTTTCAGAACTGGACATTTATGCGCCCGATATTGCGCTTGCGACAAACCTAGGTATTATAACCGGAGCGGGCGGTAATTTTAGACCCAATTCACCAATTACCAGACAGGAACTTGCAGTTATGCTTGTAAGAGCATATGAAGCTGCAGGTGTTGAAATCCATGACACAAACTATTTTACAGAGCTTATGATGGATTATGACCAGATAGGCGACTGGGCAAAATCTGCAGTTACCGATGTCCTTGAAAACGGTATTATGGTTTCCGGTCTCAAAAAGAAATTCAACCCCAACGGCACAGTTACAAGGGGAGAACTTGCAGAATATGTTTACGATCTCTATCTCAGAACAGAACCATATAGACTTTCCTATACTGTAAGAGATATTGCTGCAACTGATAATATTGCAAATGACTTTACAGTGATAGATTCCGGCCTTTACATGCAGGTAGGTGTGGCAGGCGTTGGCGTTATCGCGCGTTTTGACGGTGCTCCCGGCGAAATCTACATAAGACGTAATAAAGGCACATTTGACAATAGTAAAGGAAACCTTGCTCCGGCAGTTTGCTTTGCAAGAGTTGTAGACCCGGACGGAAACGTTGTTTGCCGTGTTGATATGGACTATAAAGAATCAGGACTTATGGAAAAGATTATAAACATTCCCGAAGGTCCTGCAGGTATTTATCAGATTCAGTTTATCGGCGGTATTCATCTTGACCCCGTTTCAATCGGTATCAAGGATTACAAAAGCTATGGTATCCGTGGCGAAGACTACATAATGTTTACAAACTCCATCCCCAAAGAAGGATATATCTACATTCCTCAGAAAGTAGATTTCTTAAATATTGGTGTTGACGGAAACAACGCAAGATTTAAAGTTTATTCTGAAGACGGAACACAAGAACTTGGAAAAGCAACCCGTAAAGATGGCCAAGAAATACTTGAAACATCCTATTCAAATATGGGATATCCAATTACACTTAACATTGACGATACGGCTCTTCCTAAAGACGGGCTTGTTAAATATTCCATTCAGAATTCAAGTGGTACAGCTTTAACAGGATTTAAAGGCAGAATGCAGATAACAGGTGTAACTCCTGTGATTTATCCCAATGCTGAATATGCAAGAGACCTTAAGAGCGGATATATAATGCATGAAGATAAATACGCAAAACTTCAGCTTGCAGGTCCTCTTCAGAAAAGAGCAAGAGAGCGTATGGTTCAGATTTATGAAGAAATGCTGGAAGAAGGAAATCCGGAATTTACTATTGACATAGCAGATCAGATTCCTACTCTTACAGAATCACAGGCGGTTGAAAATGCCGTTGCAGAAGCACAGCTTTTCTCATCTTATTCTCACTCTATTCCGGGAATGAAATCTAAGCTTGCTGTTCAGTCTGTTGACCCGACGAAATCTATGTTTGGTGCCATCGTATCAAGACCAAGCACCCTTCCGGATGGTACAACCAACACATGGACGGGAAAACTCCTTGAAACAGACTACCCGAAAAAAGACTGGCAGACATGGACATATGATACAATGGCTTCACAGCATGCGTTTACAGGGGCACTTTCCATAAACTCTGAACTTAATGTGTATTATAACCACCCTGTGCTCAGAAAACGTTCAGAACTTATGATGCTCTATTATGTTGTATCATCTCCGGCGGACGGTATGTACCTCTATGATGGCAGTAAAAAAAGCGGTGCCTGCAACAATGAATACCGTACATATGAAAACTTTATGTGGGGTGACCAGGGTCTGTCTGAATCTTACATGTATGTAAGAAATCACTTCTCGCCCGGAACAAGAGCAATTACTGATGAAAGCATGCATCTTAATGCAGATAAACTCATGAACATGAGAGGTCAGGGGCCGACAAACCAGCTTCTTATGTGTATGAACGGTACAATTTATATGTACAGATGGAGCGGTGAAGAAAGATATCACGAAAATGCAAAACGCCAACTTCTGGCAATTTCTGCACCCAATGCCAAAGATTACTATCATGGTCAGAGTAAACTCGGTTACTTTATTGAATCGGGCGGTGCGGACGGCAACTCCTACGGACGAATGAATGAAGGCATCTGGTGTTCCATGGTGTGGACATACCTCACACTTCCCGAAAGCAGACAGGACCCCGAACTTAAAGCATCCCTCATTGAAACAACAGAACACTATCTCAGATGGGACAGTTATTTCTATATGCCCGGCAACGATAATTTCTCGGCAGCACTGCCTAATAACTGGACATCGCGCGTTGATGAGGCTCTTGGTTTTCACAGTGCAATTGTAGGTAATGATTACCTTCAAAAACTCTTGCCCGGAGCAAAGAAAAACTGGCTTCTTGCATCCATTAACTACGAATGGGATAACTACGAAAAATTCCTGCCTACAAGCAGAGTTAAGCCCCAATTGGGTACAGTTGCTGCTATGGTAACAAACGATACATGGGCTAAAAAACATATTTCGGAGTACTTCCAGCCGAACAGCGCGACCTACAAAAGCAAGTATTATGATGCTAAGACAAATGCAAACCCCAACAGTTACGTTACTACAAACTCGGAAATGTATTTTGTACATCATGGCGACCAGCATTTTGACGACAGCGCAATGCCTGTGCTTCCTTTTGAAACTCCCGGGGACAATAACATTTTCCTTGAAGAGGATGGTCTTGTAGCAATCAAACATAAAGGACTTTATGTGCTTTGCTATTTCAACAACTCATTGCCGAGCGCTAAAATGTCCGGCTATTCATGGATGGGCGGCGGACCTACAGCCATCTGGGATGACTATTTTACAACAACACTTAATCCGCGAAAAATAAATAATTTTGAAAGTATTTCATACATTGATGGAAAAGAAGTTAACAGAAATACAAACTATAATGATCCGAGATTTAACAATAAGACAAAACAGGGCTTCACTCTTGACGATGTTCGTCACAGCTGTATTTTAGGTACAGATGCTTCGGGTAACAAAATTGTTTCGGGACGTGAACCCTCAAAATTCTCATGGATTGAACAGGGTAAGAGCTTCAGACTCAGCGGAAAAGATAATACAAGCCAGAAAACATTTACATGGAACTATTATCTTACCGATACAGGTGTTACTATTGACGGTTGTGTAAATGAAGTTAAAAATGGCGAAGATCTTTATATGCAGCTTCCTGTTTATGTTCAGTCAAATGCTAATTATACATTTGATGCTGCAAATAAACATATCACTATTGAACATAACGGTAACAAGATTGTATATGAGTGGGGTGTAAGCTCTGACAGAGTTTCACTCGGAAGCGCATCTTCAACCGGTAAAACTGGCTATAAGATGCTGCAAATTAAACTTACTGCAGCAACTCCCTATGCAACAGTTAAGGTAACAAGAACTTTAGCAAATTAAAAATATAAAAGAATCGCTCCGGCGATTCTTTTTTTGCATTTTTCTGGAAAATAAAATTGGTTTTTTCGTCATTTATTTTCAGCATATAAAACATCGCCTGGGTTAATCTAATATGCGAGGGGTGAAAAAATGAATTGGTTTAAAAAATCATATTTTTTTATTTTTTTAATGGCTGTTTCCTATGTCATTTCCTCCTCATACGGACTTGTTTCTGATGTTGCAACAGAAATGGTACTTGCATCAGACTATGTGGCTGATGCAAACTCTAATCTGGCTGAAACAGAAGTTATTCCCGGTGGTAATGTAATAGGTATAAAGCTTTATACTCAGGGAGTTCTGGTGGTAGATCTTGCAAGTTTTGAAGATGCCTCCGGGAATATAGTTTGTCCTGCCGGAGAATGTGGTATTCAGGCAGGAGATAAAATAATTTCTGTTAATGGTGAAAAAATAGAAAAAACATCAGAACTAGTAAATTCAGTGAAAAAATCCGTAGACCGGAGTATAACCCTGGATGTTATAAGAGATGATATGACTTTTAATTTTAAAATTGATGCAGTAAAATCAGGGGAGGACGGTCAGCCCAAAATAGGTGTCTGGGTGAGAGATTCGGCTGCAGGAATAGGCACTCTTACTTTTATTAATCCTGAAAATAAAAGCTTTTTTGCGTTAGGTCATGGAATAACTGATAAAGACGTTAAAAAAAGATATTCGGTCAGAGAAGGCACCATTGAAATGGCTGATGTAATGTCTGTGGATAAAAGCACTGAAGGGGTGCCGGGTGAAATCCGTGCAAGTTTCGGGAAAAACGGTCAGTCAATTGGAAATGTAAAAGAAAACTGTGAATGTGGTATTTATGGAACGTATACGGGAGAGTGTTCGGGGAAACCCGTAAAGGTAGCTTCAAGATGGCAAATCAAAGAAGGACCTGCTACAATTTTATGCAGTGTAGACGGTCAACAGCCCAAAGAGTATAAAGCTCAGATAAGCAAAATTATGCTTGGTGGAGGATTTTCAGAAAAATCTATGGTAATAGAGGTAACCGACCCTGAGCTTATTGCAAAAACGGGCGGTATTGTCCAGGGTATGAGCGGTAGCCCAATTATGCAAGACGGCAAATTGGTTGGAGCGGTAACTCACGTTTTTATTAAAAATCCACTAAAGGGATATGGAATATTTATAGAGAATATGCTTGCGGAAGCGGAGAAAATTAAATAATTTTAAAAAGCTCACTTATTTTAAGTGAGCTTTTTATGAATTGGCAGTACTGATATTTTTTTATTAAAGTCGTGACTTTTGAAAAATGATGTGTTATAATATTGTGCAAGAGATAATAAGTCCATTTTTTCTTTGAAAAGGAGAAGTTGTTATGTCGAAAATAGTATTAATTACAGGAGCATCCGGCGGGTACGGAAAGGCTACTGCAAAAGCATTTAAGGATAACGGAGATACCGTTATTATGACTGCAAGAAATATCGAAAAACTTAAGCAGGCGAAAGCGGAAGTTGGGGGAGATTATGCTTTTTCAATGGACGTTACAAAGCCGGAAGACTGGGACAAAGCGGTAAATATTATTAAAGAAAAATATGGACGGCTTGATGTGCTTGTGAATAATGCAGGCGGGGGAGTAACAATCAAAGAGGTAAGTGAATTTACAACTGACGAAATAGATTGGACGATTAAACTTAACTTAAACAGTGTTATTTATGGCTGCCGTGCGTTTGCGGATATGATGAAAGAGCAAAAGTGTGGTACAATGATAAATATTTCTTCGGTTTGTGCCCGTCAGTGCTGGCCAACCTGGAGCGTTTATGCGGCAGCAAAAGCGGGTGTGCTGAATTTCTCAAAAGGGATGTATCTTGAAATGCAGCCTTATAACGTAAGAGTAACTTGCGTAATACCTTCCTCTGCAAGTACAGGATTCCAGAAAGCTTGCGGAATTGGAGAAACAACCGATTTGCTTTTACCTGAAGATATTGCAGAAACGGTGCTTTATGTAGCAAATCTTCCTCAAAGGGCGGTTGTTGAGGATGTAACAGTATGGGGAATTGATAAACAGGTAAATCCATTATAAAAAAGGAGTATAGTGATGAAAATAAAAGAAATAAATTATAAAAACTTTGGCAGATGTGTTGAGATTACAAACGACATTGTTAAACTTATTGTAACGGTTGATGTGGGTCCCAGAATTATAAATTATTCGTTTGTGGGTGGGGAAAATATAATGTGGGAAGACGTTGACAGAAAAGTATTAAATGATGAAGTTGCAGATACTTTCGGCGGAAACTGGTATATTTATGGTGGGCACAGACTCTGGACCAGTCCGGAGGCATTCCCCAGATCATATTACGCGGATAATAATCCGGTAGAATACGAGGTAAGCGGAAACTCTGTCCGCTTTGTTCAGGAGCTTCAGAAGGCTAACGGATATCAGTGTGAATTTACAGTTACCCTTTCAGAAAATTCCTCTGATGTAACGGTTGATCATAAAGTTACAAACTGTGGCTTATGGGAGGTTGAACTTGCTCCCTGGGCACTTTCTGTTCTTTCGCAGGGTGGGGTGGAAATAGTCCCACAGCCGACAGCCGACACAGGCCTTTTAGGCAACAGACTTCTTGCACTCTGGCCATACACGAAAATGACGGACGAAAGAGTCATCTGGGGGGATAGATATATTCAGCTCAAACAGGATCCAGCCGCTTCGGAAGCCTTTAAATTCGGAATAAATTCCGAGCACGGATTTGCAATGTATTTTAACCATGGGGATCTGTTTATAAAGAATTTTGATGTGGTAAAAGACGGAAATTATCCTGACGGCGGAATGTCCTTTGAAACATATACCTGCGAAAATTTCCTGGAAATGGAATCTCTTGGTGAACTTAAAAAGATTAAACCGGGCGAAAGTGCCTGCCACAGTGAAAAATGGACTCTTCATAAGTGTGAAGCACCTGAAGGATTTGACGAAAAAGGTATTGACCAACTTGTGGAAAAATTCATCTGATATTCAAGGAAATTCTTGAGGAATTGTGGCGTCAATACTCCGGAAAGATTATTTTGTAAACGGAGATTTTGAAAGAGCCGGCTGGTCGAAAAAAGCTGGGAAAAGAACTGATTTTAATGGGATGCGGAATAAAAACCCGCATCCTTTTTTTCTTGACAACTATATATATTTATATTATAATATATTCTGTATACATATAGCATATACGGAGGTGTGGTAAGATATGAAAAATCAGCCACTTAGACTCACGGTTATATTCACTATAGCAGTTTGTATTATAGCTATAATTTTAACTGCATTTCTACTTAAAGACGGAGCAACTGATAATAAAAATGAGGCACAGGTTGTCAACAGCAGTGTGTATGCTGATGACAAATTTATGCCGCATCAAAACCTGATTATTTCAGATGACGGAAAATACACTCTCGTAAATACTGACGGGGAGAGAGTAACCGATCAGCTTTTTGATGTTCTATCTCTTGCAGATTATGGTATGTATTACTTTAAGCAAGGCGCAAAACAGGGCTTTTTAAATGCAGACCTTGACAGGATATTTGAAACCGAAGATATTATCGCTACAAATGTAAGTGAATCTTTTGTGATTTATTCTTTGAATGATAAAAAAGGGTATATAAACATTACCACCGGTGAAAAAATCAATGCAGTCTTTGAGGTTGCATACGATTTTTCAGAGGGGCTCGCTGCTGTTCAGATTGGCGGAGCAACGGGATTTATCAACACAGACGGAAACCTTGTTATTCCGTGTGAATATTCAAACAATGCAATATACCAGTTCAAATCGGGGCTTTGTAATGTAATGACAGGCTCTCGTGATGAAGGTACACTTAAAGCATTTTATATTAACAAATCCGGCGAAAAAATGTTCGGCAGAGAGTATGACTATTGTTTGCCCTTCAGTCAGGACAGAGCTTTTGTATGTGTTAACAACGAGTGGTTTGTGATTGATTCACAGGGGAATCAGGTTGGCGACGGTGTGTTCGGACCATATGAAAAGACAGTTCCGGCTGTGTTTAACGACGGGCGCGCTGTTGTTGTAAAAGATGGTAAATACGGAATAATAGATATTGACGGGAATTATATTGTTAACCCGAGATATGAACAGATATCCGAAATTACAGAGGGCGGGGCGATATTTAAAGAAAACGGCCTCTTCGGATACATGAATTCGGATGGTTCTGTTATTATAGCTGCAAGATATGAAAGCTTAAGTAACTTTAAAAAAGGGCTTGCAGTATTTTCCAGTGACCACAAATACGGAGTTGTAGACCGGGCGGCAACTGTCGTGGTGAATCCGGAGTATGAAAATGTAAGCATACTTGATAACGGTCTTATAAAGATTTCTGTCAGCGAAAGCGAATATTACTACGTTGATAAATATGGCAGAACAATATATGAAAGTTAAAACTGAAAAGAGGTAAACCTTTTTGAATATTATGGGACTTGTGCAGTTGGCACTTGTTAAACTATTTACTTTACCGTTTATATTTATTTGTCTGACGGTGCATGAGTTTTCTCATGGTCTTGTGGCATACCGACTTGGCGATACAACAGCCAAAGACGCCGGAAGACTTTCGCTCAATCCACTTAAACATATTGACTGGCTTGGTGTTATAGCTATGCTTATTTTGGGATTTGGCTGGGCTAAACCCGTTCCTGTTAATCCCTACAGATTTAAAAAAAGCGGAGCAAGAGGGATTGTCTGGGTAAGTCTTGCAGGACCTTTGTCAAATATTATTTTTGCATTTATTTTGCTTATTGTATGGGAATTGTTTGCCGCTTTTTTACCTGACGTTGCGTTTAACTATTATTTTGTTAATATTATGAGCAGCGTTGTTTCCTTAAACATTGGTCTTGCGGTGTTTAATCTTATTCCCATTCCGCCTCTTGATGGGTCAAGAGTACTGACATACTTTCTGCCATACAGTGCGGCAAAATGGGTTGAAAATAACGGCAACCTGCTTTATACAATAATGCTACTTGCAGTGTTTACAGGCACACTCAGCAGAGTTATTACGCCTGCCTCAAGAATTATTCTTGACGGAATTGGCTGGCTGGCATATAACATTGTTGCAATATTTGTTTAAATTGAGGAAATATAAATGGAAGTTACGTTTAAAATTCAGGATTTTGAAGGTCCGCTTGACCTTCTGTTGCACCTGATACAAAAAAATAAAGTGGAAATAACAGATATACCAATTGCGGAGATAACCGAGCAGTATATGGAATATCTTGAGGAAATGAAACGGTTTGATATTGAGGTAACGGGCGATTTTCTTGTTATGGCGGCGACACTTTTGTATATCAAATCAAAACTGCTTCTTCCGAGTCAGAAAGATGAAGAAGATGGGGTAGACCCAAGAGCAGAGCTTGTGGACAGGCTTATTGAATATGCGAAATATAAGGAAGCGGTGGAGTTCCTGTCACCAAGACAGGAATCGGGTAAATATTATTTTGATAAATCACCCGAGAAGATTGAGCTTCCCAAAGTAAGATATATTGACGCAAGATTTCCGGTTTCGCTTCTCTTTGAGGCGTTTGCAAATGTGATGGAAAATCACGAGCTGAAAAAACCGGTTAAAAGAGAGGCGTTTGATGTAATAGTTCAACGTGAAATTGTCAGCGTTTCGGACAGAATAAAGTATATCCGTGAAATGTTTAAAAATAAAGATGTCATAACCTTTGATGAGTTTTTTGAAGATGTGACGACAAGGGCACAGGCTGTTTCCACATTCCTTGCAATTTTAGAACTTTTGTCTCACGGAAATCTTAATCTTGAAAATGAAGAGGGTAAATTATTATTTAATTTAAGTGGTGAAGAAAATGAATTTGACTGGACTGGCAGCGATTATTGAGGCGCTTTTGTTTGCTGCGGGAAAGCCGCTTGAGCTTTCTGAAATTATGGAAATTACAGAGCAATCGGAACTTAATGTTCTTGAGGCACTGAAAGAACTGAAAACAAGGCTTGAAAGTGATGTCAGCGGAATTTGCCTTTTAAAGCTTGAAAAGGCTTATCAGCTTACAACAAAACCACAGTATTACGATTATATGGTTAAAATGGCGGCACCTGCACAGAAAAGTATGCTGTCAGGAGCGGCACTTGAAACTCTTTCGATTGTTGCATATAATCAGCCTGTTACTCGTTCAAGCGTTGAATTTATCCGTGGCGTTAACAGCGACAGTGCTATAAACCGCCTTATTGAAAGAGGCCTTATTGAAGAATGCGGCAGGCTGGACACTCCGGGTAAACCGCTTATTTACAGAACCACGCCTGAGTTTTTAAAAAGCTTTGGTATTTCCTCTCTGGAGGAACTGCCCGATATAAGCAACATACCCATTCAGATGAGTTTTTACGATGTGTAATGAGGGATTTGATTGATTATTGTACTTATCATTTTTGCAGTAATTGCTTTACTACTGTTTAGCAGTCTGAATATAGTTTATGACATTAGTCTTGTTAACTTTAAGTTTTCTGCAAAACTTAAAGTTAAGTTCCCGTTCGGGAAAGAACTTTATGACAGCAGCAAACCCGGAAAAAAAGATAAAGAAAAGACGCAGAATGGAAAAAAACAGAGAAAAATTAATCTAAAAACGCTGAAAGAACTTAAAGAACCTGTGACAGTCACAGTGGCAGAACTTTCAAAGCTGTTAAAACGTCATTGTGGGGTTGTAAAGATTGAAATTTCAGCAAAGACAGCACTTGAAGACCCTATGGAAAATGGAATTGCCTACGGAATTGTGAGTGGGCTGCTTAACGTGCTTTCGCTTGTTTTAAAAGAAAAATGCGGCGTAAAAAGGGTTAAACTTGATATTTTAAATGATTTTGACAGCGGCGAAGGTTTAATTTTCAGTAGTTGCGGCACATTAAAAATAAGACCGGTTATGCTGATTGGCAATCTGCTTTTTGCGGGAAAATTTTTAAAAGGAATTAAAAATATAATTGACATATTAAAAAGGGAGGAAAAGGAAAATGGCTGAAAATTTGAATGAACTTGTGAAAAATGCGCTTGGAGCAATTAAAGGTATGGTAGATGTGAGCACTGTTGTAGGTGATGCTGTAACAACACCGGACGGAACTATGGTAATTCCTGTTACACAGGTTTCCTGCGGTTTTGGTGCAGGCGGAACTGAAGTTGCAACAAACAAACTCAGCGCCAAAGGTGAATACCCGTTTGGTGGTGGAAGTGGTGGCGGTGTTAAGGTAAAACCGGTTGCCTTTCTTGTAATCAGCGGTGAAAAAGTTCGTCTTATTCCCGTTTCTCCGTCAGGTGAACATCCTGTTGATAAAATCGTTGGTATGCTCCCTGATATGTTTGAAAAAGTAAACGGATATATTAAAAGCAGAAAACAGGAAAAAACCGAGGAATAAATATGAAAGGATTCCTCATATACTTTTTTTAGAATTATGTGAGGAGTAATGTAAGATGGTAAAAAAATTCACGGCGATTTTTCTGCTGATGATTAGTATATTTGTTGTAATGCCTTCATGGGCTGCACCGGACATAACACCGACGGCTAAATCTGCCGTTATGATTGACGCGTCATCAGGTGCGGTGCTTTACAGCAAAAATAAAGATGAACGGCTTGGAATGGCGAGCACCACAAAAATTATGACCGGGATTCTCGCTCTTGAATATGGTAACCTGAATGATGTTTATACAGTTCCCGAAACGGGATATTGGGTTGAGGGGTCAAGCCTTTATCTTAACCCCGGGGAAAAAGTATCTCTTGAAACACTTCTTTACGGACTGCTTCTGAAATCAGGGAATGACGCGGCTCTTGCAATTGCCAGACATATATCCGGAAGTGAGCAGGCCTTTGTCAAACTGATGAACGAAAAAGCGGTGGAACTTGGCCTTTTAAATACAAAGTTTGCAAATCCTCACGGGCTTTATGCGGAAGAACACTATACGACAGCACACGAACTTGCAAAACTTGCTGCATATGCAATGCAGAACCCGGTGTTTGAGCAGATAGTAGCCACAGCAACTCACAAAGAAAAAACTGTTGAAGAACAGCGGGATTCAAGAGTTATCAATAATGCCAATAAGCTTATTTCGATGTATGCCGAAGCTGACGGTATCAAACCCGGATTCACTCCCGAAACAGGCAGAACTCTTGTTGGTTCAGCATCCAAAAACGGTGTAAGGGTTATTACAGTTACGCTTGACTGCCCGGATGACTGGATAGAGCATAAAGCAATGTTTGACTACGCATTTAAAAATTTTGAGACGAGGACAATTCTCAAAAAAGGTGAAAGCGTTGGAACATACAGGGTGAAAAATGGTAATTACAATGAGGTTGGTGTTATTATTGACAAGGATATTACAATGCTTGTCAATAAAGCCACTCAGCAGAATTATGAAATAGAAATGGAGTCGGAATATCTTACGGCTCCGGTTACGGAAGGACAAAAGGTTGGCAGTGCCAGAATATGTTTTGAGGACGGAACAGTGCATGCGGTAAGTCTTATTGCAAACAGTGATGTTCCAGTCAGAGAAAAAAACTTTTTTAAAGTTATATGGCAACTGTTTCTGGCCGTTTTCGGAATGGATTGATTGAAATGGAAGAACTTATAAGATTACAAAAATATATAGCCGGTGCCGGTATATGTTCACGCCGAAAGGCAGAAGAGCTTATTCCGGCTGGTAAAGTTAAGGTTAACGGTGAAACCGTTACAGAACTTGGCACTAAAATTGACCCGGAAAATGACAGTGTGTATGTGGAAGGCAAGCCCGTCGGCGGTGGTGGAAAAAAGTATTATATTATGCTTAATAAACCTACCGGATATATTACCACAACCTCCGATACACACGAAAGACTGACGGTTATGGACCTGGTTTCGGACATAAAAGCAAGGATTTACCCGGTAGGCAGACTTGATGCCGATACCGAGGGTCTGCTTCTTATGACGAACGACGGAGACTTTGCCAATGCAGTTATTCACCCGTCAAAAAAACACGAAAAGGTGTATATAGCAGAGGTTAAAGGCTTGCCAATGCTTGAGACGATAAAAATGCTTAAACGCGGTGTTGATACAGGGGAGTATATAACAAAACCTGCAAACATAGAACTTTTAAAAGGAAATGCTTCAACATCAACACTTAAAATAGGAATAACCGAGGGACGAAAAAGACAGGTCAGAAAAATGTGTGAAACAGTCGGCCATCCGGTTATAGCATTAAAACGTGTTCAGATTGGAGCGATTACGCTGGGCAATCTTCCGAAAGGAAAATGGAGACACTTAAGAAAGGAAGAAATTGACAGACTATGTTCAAGATAACACCGGTAAAACCGGAAGATACCGCAAAAGCAATAAAATATCTTAGTCCAACAAAAAACGGCATTATTCTTGCCTGTTATGAAGAAGGCGAAATTACCGGAGCGGTCTGCGTTGATATTGATGGAGACACAGCTTTTCTTGACGTCTTAAAAGCGGACGAGCAGATTATGGAAGAAATTGTTTTAAAAGCTGCCATGAATTTTCTGGAGCTTCGCGGAATTTTCAATTTTTATTTGCCCGATGAAAAAGATTTGTATAAACTTCTGGACTTTAAAAAATCCGACAGGGAAGATTATAAAATGTATGTAAACCTTGACGGATATTTTGATACACACAAGTGTCACTAAAAGGGGGAACAAAAAATGAGTGAAACAATTTGGAACAACAACGAAAATGAGAGAAAAAGCAGAGTTGAAATGGTGATGTCACAGATTTATGACGCACTTAAAGAAAAAGGTTATGACCCTGTCAGCCAGATTGTAGGTTATATCTTGTCCGGCGACCCGACATATATAACAAGCCATAACGGTGCAAGATCTCTCATTACCAAAGTTGAAACAGACGAAATATTAGAGGAACTTGTTAAACATTATCTGACAAAATTTTAATCAGGGTGACACTCTATGACTATTGAAGAATTTAAAAATGAAATTGGCGGCAAGAGGGTAGCTGTTGTAGGAATTGGCGTGAGCAATCTTCCGCTGATAGATTTTTTGTTGTCCTGCGGTGCCGAAATCACAGCATGTGACAAAAAATCAAGAGAAGAAATAAAAGAAACAGCACTGCTTCTTGAAGAAAAGAAAGTAGCCCTGAAATTGGGTGAAGACTATTTAACTAGCCTTGACGTGGACGTTATATTCAAATCTCCGGGAATAAGACCGGATATACCTGAGTTTGAAGAGGCAAGAAAAAAAGGCGCAGTTGTTACAAGCGAAATGGAACTCTTTTTTGAGCTTTGTCCATGCGAGATAATTGCAGTAACGGGCAGCGACGGAAAGACAACCACAACCACACTTATCGGCGAAATGCTGAAAAAGGAAGGGTACACCTGCCATATCGGAGGTAACATAGGAAAGCCGCTTGTTGCAGAGGTAGGGTCTATGAAACCCACTGACAAGGCGATACTTGAACTTTCAAGTTTTCAGCTTTTTACAATGAGAAAAAGCCCCAGGGTTGCCGTTATAACAAATATCAGTCCTAATCATCTGGACTGGCATAAAGATTATAACGAGTATATCGATGCTAAAGAAAACATAATGAAATATCAGAGCGGAGAAGATCTTCTGGTTGTTAACTCCTCTAATGATATAACAAGAGAAATAGGTGGTCGTTCAAAAGGAAAACTCCGCACATTTTCTTCAAAATCCAAGGCAACAGTTTATCT
The DNA here is from genome assembly GCA_045656205.1 of Clostridia bacterium. Taxonomy (GTDB): domain Bacteria; phylum Bacillota; class Clostridia; order RUG12999; family RUG12999; genus RGIG7450. The sequence goes on from JAZOQS010000001.1 coordinate 20,533, forward strand.
TAATGACGGCAATATTTATTTTGACGATGAAAAGATAATTTCAGCCGAGGATATCAGAATTCCGGGTGCACATAACATTGAAAATTATATGACGGCAATCGCCGCAGTGAAGGACTATGTTTCAAATGAAACAATAGAGTTTGTTGCAAAAAACTTTGGCGGAGTTGAACATAGAATTGAATTTGTCCGCGAGGTTGGCGGAGTTAGGTTTTATAATGACTCAATTGCCTCAAGTCCCACAAGGACAATGGCGGCACTTAATTCTTTTGACAAAAAGATTATACTTATAGCCGGCGGGTATGATAAAAAGATACCTTTTGATGAGCTTGGCGTTGAGATAAATAAAAAGGTAAAACAACTTGTTCTGGTTGGACATACAGCAGAAAAAATTAAAACTGCCGTTGAGTCTGCCGGAAAGGAAACAAATATAACAGTTTGCGAAGAGTTTGAAAAGGCGGTGCTGACTGCATATGATAAAGCAAATTCTGGAGATGTGGTTATACTGTCACCGGCGTGCGCATCCTTTGACCTTTTCAAAAACTTTATGATACGCGGCGAAACATTTAAGAAAATTGTAAATAACATCTAGGGAGAGATACAAAAGATGAAAGATAAATTTTATATTACCACGGCGATTGCATACACATCACGCAAACCCCATATCGGTAACACATATGAAGTTGTTTTAACTGATGCTATCGCAAGATACAAAAGAAAAAGAGGATACGATGTTTTCTTTCTGACAGGCACTGACGAACACGGTCAGAAAATTCAGCAGGAAGCGGAAAAAAGCGGTGTTACACCTCAGCAGTATGTTGATGGTGTTGCAGGTGAAATCCGCGAAATCTGGGACCTTATGAACTCAAGCTATGACAAGTTTATAAGAACAACTGACGATTATCACGTTAAGACCGTTCAGAAAATATTTAAAAAATTCTATGACCAGGGCGATATCTATAAAAGTGAGTATGAAGGTCATTACTGTGTGCCCTGCGAATCCTTCTTCACAGAAACTCAGCTTGTAGACGGCAAATGTCCAGACTGCGGCAGAGAAGTGCAGAAAGCAAAAGAAGAATCTTACTTCTTTAAAATGAGCAAATATCAGGATGCCCTGATGAAACATATTGAAGAAAACCCTGACTTCATTCAGCCTGAATCAAGAAAGAATGAAATGGTTAACAACTTCTTAAAACCGGGACTTCAGGACCTTTGTGTGTCCAGAACATCTTTCTCATGGGGTATCCCTGTTGAATTTGACCCCGGTCATGTAGTTTATGTGTGGATAGACGCACTTTCAAACTATATCACTGCTCTTGGCTACGACCCGGACGGCTCGGACGAGCTTTATAACAAATACTGGCCGGCAGATGTTCACGTAATTGGTAAAGACATCTTAAGATTCCATACCATTTACTGGCCCATTATGCTTATGGCTCTTGGCCAGCCGCTTCCCAAAAAGGTGTTCGGACATCCGTGGCTCTTATCCGGCGAAGATAAAATGAGTAAGTCCAAAGGTAATGTTATATATGCTGACAGCCTTGCAAAACATTTCGGCGTTGATGCGGTAAGACATTATCTGCTCAGCGAAATGCCCTATGCAAATGATGGTACAATTACTTATGAAAATATTATTGCAAGATATAACAGTGAACTTGCAAATACACTTGGAAACCTCCTCAACAGAACTGTTTCGATGTCCAATAAATATTTTGATGGCGTAGTAAACAAACCCACTGAAATGGACGAGCTTGACAAAGAACTTGCATCAAAAGCCGAAGAAACAGTTAAAATATTTGAAAAAGCAATGGACGAATATAAGGTTGCAGATGCTGTTGAAGCGGTATTCTCACTTGCTCGCAGATGCAATAAATATATTGACGAAACTGCTCCATGGGTACTTGCGAAAGATGATGCAACCAAAGGCAGATTGAATGATGTTTTATACAACCTTATTGAAGGACTCCGTTTCATCGCAGTTATGCTCGAACCCATTATGCCTGAAACCAATAAAAACATCCTTAAGCAGCTTAATTCCGATCAGAATGACTGGGACAGCATAAAAGTTTTCGGTGCAGGAAATGGTGGAAAAGTAGGCGAGGCGAAAGCACTTTTTGCAAGAATTAATGAGGAAGAAAAACTCGAAGAAATAAAAGCTGAGCTTGAACCACCCAAAATGGATCTTAAATTAAAACCTGAAATTTCAATAGAAGATTTTGCGAAAATCGACCTTCGGGTTGCAAAGGTTGTAGAGGCTGAAAAAGTTGAAAAAGCTGACAAACTTTTAAAACTCACACTTGACCTCGGCGGAAACCTTCGTACCGTTGTTTCCGGTATTGCGCAGGGATACACTCCCAAAACAATTATCGGCAAAAGTGTTGTTGTGATTGCAAACCTCAAACCTGCGAAAATCCGCGGAATTGAGTCAAATGGTATGCTTCTTGCCGGTATGGGTGAAAAAGCACCGGTTCTTTGCGTGCTTGACAGTGAAATCCCGAGCGGTACAGTTATAAGCTAAGGTGAAAAGATATGTTGTTTGATTCACATTGTCACGTAGATGACAATTCTTATGAAAATGACCGCAGTGAACTGATTGAATCCTTGCCCCAAAAGGGGATAGACCTTATTATGGAAATCGGAGCGGATATGGATTCATCGAGAAGAGCAACGGTTTTGGCAAAACGATATCCGTTTATTTATGCTGCCGTCGGAGTTCATCCGCACGATACGCGTAATATGACAGAAAAGGATATAGAAGAACTTGCACTTTTAGCCACCGAACCAAAAGTAAAAGCGATAGGGGAAATAGGGCTTGATTATCATTACCCCGACACCCACAAACCTTCGCAACAAAAATGGTTTACCCGTCAGATGGAGCTTACAATGGACCTTTCCATGCCGTTTATAATCCACGACAGAGATTCTCATGCAGACTGTCTTGAGATATTAAGAAAATTTGATATTAAAAGAGTAGGCGGGGTAATGCACTGCTTTTCCGGAAGCGTGGAAATGGCAAAAGAAGTTATAAAAATGGGAATGGTAATTTCTCTTGGAGGACCTGTTACATTCAAAAATGCACGTCACAGCGTTGATGTTGCAAGAGAAATTCCGCTAGATAAAATTTTAATTGAAACGGACAGCCCATATCTTACGCCCGAACCGCTCAGAGGAAAACGAAATTCTCCCGAATATGTCCACTATGTCGCAGAGAAAATTGCGGAGATAAAAGGCGAAAGTTTTGAGACTGTTGCAAGGGTTACCAAAGAAAATGCAATGAAATTGTTAAAAATTTAAAAATAATACTTGAATTATTTTGATGAAAGTAGTACAATAATAGTTGCGATGTTTAAATTGTTAATAAATTACAAAGGAGATAAATGATTATGCCACTTGTTACAACCAAAGAAATGTTTAAAAAAGCGTATGAAGGCGGCTATGCTATCGGTGCTTTCAACGTAAACAACATGGAAATTGTTCAGGCTATTACAGAAGGTGCTCAGGAAGTTAAATCACCTATCATCCTTCAGGTTTCAGCCGGAGCAAGAAAATATGCTAAACACGAATATCTTATGAAACTCGTTGAAGCTGCAGTTAACGATACAGATATTCCGATTGCTCTTCACCTTGACCATGGTGACAGCTTTGAAATCTGTAAATCCTGCATCGACGGTGGTTTCACTTCCGTTATGATTGACGGTTCAAAATATTCTTTCCAGGAAAATATTGAACTTACCAAAAAAGTTGTTGACTACGCTCACGAACGCGGCGTTGTTGTTGAAGCTGAACTTGGTAAACTTGCAGGTATTGAAGATGACGTAAACGTATCTGCTGAAGATTCCTGCTACACAAACCCCAACGAAGTTGAAGAATTTGTTTCCAAAACAGGCGTTGACTCTCTTGCTATTGCAATCGGTACAAGCCATGGCGCATTCAAATTCACAGGCGAAGCTAAACTCAGATTCGATATCCTCGCTGAAATCGAAAAGAGAATTCCTCAGTTCCCGATCGTTCTTCACGGTGCATCTTCCGTTATGCAGGAATATGTAAAAATGATTAATGAATTCGGCGGCAATATGCCCGGTGCACAGGGTGTTCCTGAAGATATGCTCCGTCAGGCTGCAAAGAGCGCTGTTTGCAAAATCAACATCGACTCTGACATCAGACTTGTTATGACAGGTACAATCAGAAAATATATGGCAGAACACCCTGACCATTTCGACCCCAGACAGTACCTCAAAGTTGCAAGAGACAACATTAAAGAACTTGTTAAACACAAAATCGTTAACGTTCTCGGAAGCGACAACACACTTTAATTCAAAACTTAAAGCCGACCTTAAAGGTCGTCTTTTTTATTGCATAAGTTTAGATGGGGAAACTCCCGATTTGTTTTTGATGATACGGGAAAAATATTTTACATCGGGAAAGCCGGATTTTTCCGAAACCTGGATGACAGAAAAATAGCCTGAACGCAGAAGCTCAAGTGCGTGTTCAAGACGCAGACTGTTTATGTATTTTAAAGGTCTTTCTGGATATTTTCTAAAATTTTATAAAATGATGAGATCGCTGAGAAATAATAGTGAAGTAGTCAATACTTTGTAGACACACAATTTAAAGCCCAGAACAAAAGTTCCGGGCTTTAAAATTTTAAATTTCAGCAAAGTAAAATTATTACTTATACATAGGACCGTAAGCCTGACAAGCTCTGTAGTCAGCGCCTTCTTTGTCCATGCCGAATGCATTCCATGATGCAGGTCTGTAGATGTCTTCTTCAGGAACGTTGTGCATGCAAACAGGAATTCTAAGCATTGAGCAAAGTGTAATAAGGTCAGCACCGATATGACCATAGCTGATAGCACCGTGGTTAGCACCCCAGTTGTTCATTACATCGTAAGCTGTTTTGAAAGGACCTTCTTTGCCGTCGCATCTGGGAGCAAACCATGTGCAGGGCCATGTGGGGTTGGTTCTTTCCATAAGAGTATCGGATACTTCGTCAGGAAGGTTAACTGTCCAGCCTTCAGCAATCTGAAGTGTGGGTCCAAGGCCTTTTACGAGGTTCAGACGAATCATTGTAACAGGCATTTCTGCACGTGTTGTAAAGTGGCTTGAGAAACCGCCGCCGCGGAAGTTGTCAAAGCCTGCTTCGCACCATACGGTAGCGTCTGTCATCTTCTTGATATCTTCGTCTGTAACTTCCCACCATTTTTTCATTATAGCGTTGCCGTTTTCATCTTTGCATTCACCGCAAGCATCAAGACAGGCAGCACCGGAGTTGAGAAGGTGGATGATACCGCCACTTTCTTTTGCTTTACCTTCAAGGTCGTAACCGGTTACACGTTTTGTAGCTTCGGGAGACCAGTATGTACGAACATCGGCGAAAATCTGTGCACGATGAGTAAGAAGTCTCATAAACAGCATACCAAGACCGTTTAACACGTCGTTTTCTGTTGCGAGAGTGTAGGGCTCACGAGCACCTTCGTAGTCAAATGTAGAGCTGAGAAGTGCTTCCGGATAGTCGCAGTTGGGCCAGTGGTCTGTCCACTGTCTCTGACCCTGGAAACCGCCGGCAATAGCATTGTGACCTGCTTTTTCTTCCTCGAATTTATCATCGAGAGTTTTGTTTCCACCCATAAGGTCTTTGATTATGCAATACATTTTAACAGTGAATTCCCACTGTTTTTCTTTATCTTCATCGCTGAATTTAACCCAGTCGGGGTTGTCATCGCGACCCATTTTGCAATGTTCTTTTGTCCATGCAAGAGCTTTCTGATATTCTTCTTCGTTGTAAATGCCTTCTTCCATTCGGCGGAGAATTTCAACCTCGTCAACAGATTCAACACGCATACCAAGGAAAGATTCAACAAAATCCTGATCCATAATAGAACCTGCGATACCCATACACTGTGAACCGATCTGGAGATATGATTTGCCGCGCATTGTAGCAACTGCAACTGCTGCACGACCGAATCTTAAAAGTTTTTCTTTTACATCTTCGGGGATGTCGTTAACCATATCGGTATCCTGAACTTCATGACCGTAAATGCCAAAAGCGGGGAGACCTTTCTGTGCATGACCTGCAAGAACTGCTGCAAGGTAAACAGCACCGGGTCTTTCTGTTCCGTTAAAGCCCCAAACACCTTTGATTGTCATGGGGTCCATATCCATTGTTTCGCTGCCGTAGCACCAGCAGGGAGTAACTGAAAGTGTAATATCAACACCTTCTTTTCTGAACTTGTCTGCACAAGCAGCAGCTTCAGGAACACGACCAATGGTAGAATCTGCTATAATTACTTTAACAGGATCACCATTTGAGTAAAAGAGATTTTCTTCAAATAATTTTTTAGCAGCTTTTGCTAAAGCCATTGTCTGATCCTCGAGACTTTCACGAAGCTTCATAGGACCGCGACGTCCGTCAATACAAGGACGAATACCAATAACCGGATAATCGCCTACATATCTGTTGTTTGCCATTTTTATTTCCCTCCTGTAATAAAATATTACTATATTCATTATAAAATAATAGACTTCACAATCATATGTAATTTGTGATATAAAATATGTGTTTTTTGACATCTGTGATTATAATTTCTTTTTATACTCGCTGGGAGAAAATCCTGTTTCTGACTTAAAAGAACGAGTGAAATTATGTATTCCCGAATAACCGAGCATATCAGCGATTTGCGAAATATTAAGTTCGTCCTGTCGGAGAAGTTTTTTTGCCTCTTTAATTTTTAATCCGGTAAAATATTTCATTATTCCGTGAGATGTGTAATCCTTGTAAATTCTGCACAGGTATGATTTGCTTAAGTTAAAATGGTCACAGATTGCCTGAAGAGTTAACGGATAATAAATGTTTTGTTCAAGATAATCATTTATGCTGTTCACGAGGGCGTTGTCTGCTATGTTTGCTGTGGTATCATTTTTGCGGATATCATGAATAGATAACTCGTTGGAACGGATAAGCGAGTACAAAAACTCAATGAAATAACATTCCATAATTTGGGGAGAACCAAGCTCGGAACTGTTAAAATCAAGGGGTGAATCATCTCGGTATCCACTTTTTAGTTTGCCCAAAGCATTTTCTGCCTCGGCAAGAAATAGAGAAAGAATTTTACGGGGACTCTTTTCAAGCATGAAAATTTTTTCTTCAAAGAAATTCATGATTTTACTCGGGCAGGAAAACCACACTACAAAAAGGTTGCTCGGGTCTTTGTTGTTTGAAAAATGTGAGTGCAGTTCTCCGGGACGGTGAAAAACCACCTGTCCCTGAACCAGCGGATAACTGAAATTGTTACGGGTTGCAGTAGTTTTTCCGCTGTCTACATATACCATTTCCCAAAAGTCGTGTTTTTCCTGTGAATGATAGAAGTCTTTGCCAAGCTCAAGATAATAAACTGAATGAAATCCTGATATGTTTATTTCCCGTGGCGGACGAACCGGTTTTGACATGTTATATCACCTCTGTGTGGACAAATTGTTAAATAAAACGAAAAAATTGCTAAATACTATTTGATAAAAATATTATATCATAATAATAGAATAAGTCAACAATTGTGTTGAAATATTAAGGAGGAATTTCACCTATGAACGTCCTTGCAATAGGATGTCATCCTGACGACATTGAAATAAACTGTGCAGGAACACTTGCAAAATGTGTTAAACGCGGTGATAATGTGACGGTTTGCCATGTTTGTAACGGTAATCTTGGACATGTTATTATTCAGCCAGATGAACTGGCCGAAATCCGTAAAAACGAAGCTATAAAAGCCGGTTCGCTTGCCGGAATCAAAGTTGTTACCTGTGACATTGGTGACCTTATGGCATATGACCAGATTAAAGAACAGAGAGATAAAGTTGTTGATGTTATAAGAGAAGCTCAGCCTGATTTTATAATCACACACGCTCCCAATGACTACATGCCTGACCATGTGGCAGTAAGCAAACTTGTGTTTGATGCAGCGTTTGCAGCAAGTGTGCCTCATTATATTTCCGGAGTTGCGACTGCATCTGCAGTTACACCTATCTTCTATATGGACAATCTTGGCGGAAATGAGTTTTTGCCGACAGAATATGTTGATATTACTGACGAAATTGATTTGAAACTTGAAATGCTTGAATGCCATGAAAGTCAGCTCAAATGGATGAGAGAGCATGACAATATAGATTTTGCCGATATGGTAAAAACAATTTCAAAATACCGTGGCTATCAGTGCGGAGCAACTTATGCCGAAGCATTCAGCCAGTGTATGGTATATCCTAAACCCACAACAAGGAGGCTTCTGCCATGAAAAAAGTAGCTTGTGTCGGCATACTTGTTGCCGATGTTATGACAAAACCCGTTGATTCTGTCCCGGAAAAAGGACTTCTTTCTCAAGTTGACGCCATCGAACTTTACTCGGGCGGTAACGCAATGACTGCAGCCGTAAATATGAGAAAAATGGGCATTGAATCTTACATTGTAGGTAAGGTCGGCAAAGATATGTTCGGCAGATTCCTGGATGAGAAAATGCAGGAACAGGGCGTTGATACAACAGGCCTTAAACATGATGAAAAAACTCAGACATCCGTTTCTGTTGTTCTTTCCGCATCTGACGGTGAAAGAACTTTCCTTCACTGCGTAGGTACAAACGGAACATTCTCAATTGACGATGTAGACTGGAATGTAATTTCAAAATGTGATTATGTTTTTGTAACAGGAACATACCTTCTTAACACATTTGACGGTCAACAGACTGCTGATTTCCTTAAAAAGTGTCAGGAAATGGGCAAAACAACTCTTCTTGATGTTTGCTGGGATGCCAAAGACAGATGGGCAAGTGTGCTTGACTGCGCAATGCCTTATATAGATATCTTTATGCCCAGTATTGACGAGGCAGTAAAATTAAGCGGTGAAACCGAGCCTGAAAAAATTGCAGATGTATTCTTTGCAAAAGGCATTAAAAAAGTTGTTATCAAGCTTGGTAAACACGGTGCTTACTTAAGAGAAGAAAAAGATGCAAAATCTGTTATCATACCCACATACAGCAAAATCAAAGCGGTTGATACAACAGGCGCAGGGGACAGCTTCTGCTCCGGCTTTATCACAGGACTCGTTAAAGGACTTTCCTTTGAAGAATGCGGACTTTTTGCTAATGCCGTAGGTACACACTGTGTTATGGAAAAGGGTGCTACAACAGGTATTAAATCTTACGAAGAAATCAGAAAATTCATGGAGGAATACGAAGCATGAAAGCGGTAGTTTACGGCGGTGGAAACATTGGTCGCGGATTTTTGGGTCAGTTGCTTTATGAAAGTGGATATGAAACAGTTTTTGTTGATGTTAATAAAGCAATGGTTGAAAAATTAAATGCTGACGGATGTTATCCCGTTAAAATTGTAAGTAACGAAAAACAGGAAGAAGTACTTATTAAAAATGTCCGTGCGGTTTATCCTGAGCAAGCTCCGGATGAAATTGCAACGGCAGATATTCTTTTTACATCGGCAGGCGTAAATGTACTTCCGTATATTGCACCGGTACTTAAAGAAGGTCTTGATAAAAGAGATTCCGGTGTAGACATCATCATCTGCGAAAATCTTATGAATGCAGATTCATATCTTAAAAAACTTGTAAACACAACCAATGAAAATGTTGGTTTTGTTGAAGCAAGTGTAGGCAGAATGGTGCCTGTAATGACAGAAGAAATGAGAGAAGGGGACATCAATAAAGTTTGGGTTGAACCTTTTAAAAGACTTCCGGTTGATGAAGAAGCTTTTAAAAATCCCATTCCCGAAATTAAAAATGTAGTTCCCAGCAAACCTTTCGCTTATCATATTCAGAGCAAACTTTATCTTCACAATATGGGTCACGCTATTGCGGCTTATATGGGTATGAATAAAGGTCTTGAATTTATATGGCAGGCTATGGAGGACGAAGAAATTGCATCCACAGTTAAAGAGGCTATGTACGCAAGTGCAACAGCACTCGCACTTGAACATGGCAAGGACAAGGCTGAGGTTATTGCTTACGCTGATGATCTGATGTTCAGATTTAAAAACAAATTCCTCGGTGATACAACAAGCCGTGTAGGCAGAGATGCAAGACGTAAACTTGCTGCCGATGACAGACTTCTCGGCGCGCTTACA
>JAZOQS010000002.1:0-11888 GCA_045656205.1 Clostridia bacterium
GGGGTGCAGGTCGGGGTGGTACTGCTTTGCGAGTTTGCGATATGCCTTTTTCATCTCATCGGCAGTAGCGGTTTTTTCAACCCCAAGCACCTCATAATAATCTCGTTTATTTGCCATTTTTCCTCCAGAACCCTTTTACGCTCGTACAAAAGTACGGGCGTATAGGTGTATATTAGATTTCTTTAAAATCAGCATCCTGAGCGTAATTTCCTGCACCCATATCACCCATGTCGGGAGCACCCTGAGCGCCGGCTGCCTGAGCCTGCTGATACATCTTTGTGGACATTTCGTGGAATTTCTGTGTAAGAGATTCTGTAGCTGCTTTTATAGCATCATTATCTGTGCCTTCAAGAGCTTTTTTAACTTTTTCAAGTTCAGCTTCGATAACTGTTTTGTCTTCAGCAGGAAGCTTGTCACCATTTTCTTTTAAGATTTTTTCAGTCTGGTAAACCATAGAATCTGCATTGTTGCGGATGTCAATAGCTTCTTTGCGTTTTTTATCTTCTTCAGCAAATTTTTCAGCTTCTTTTACAGCTTTGTCAATTTCATCATCGCTGAGGTTTGTAGATGCTGTGATTGTGATATCCTGAGCATTACCTGTACCGAGGTCTTTTGCAGAAACGTGAACAATGCCGTTTGCGTCAATGTCAAAAGTTACTTTAATCTGCGGAACACCTCTGGGAGCCGGAGCAATACCTGAAAGCTGGAATCTGCCGAGAGTTTTGTTGTGTTCAGCCATTTCGCGTTCACCCTGAAGAATGTGAATGTCAACTGCGGGCTGGTTGTCGGCAGCTGTTGAGAATACCTGACTTTTCTTTGTAGGAATTGTGGTATTTCTTTCAATAAGCTTTGTGAATACACCGCCCAGTGTTTCAAGACCGAGAGAAAGGGGAGTAACGTCCAAAAGAACGAGGTCCTGAACGTCACCTGCGAGCACGCCTGCCTGAATAGCAGCACCCATAGCAACACATTCGTCCGGGTTAATACCTTTGTGAGGTTCTTTATTGATAAGTTTTTTAACAGCTTCCTGAACTGCAGGAATACGTGTAGAACCACCAACAAGAAGAATTTTGTCAACTTCTGAGGGGCTAAGACCTGCATCGGAAAGTGCTTTTCTTACAGGTTCCATTGTTTTTTCAACAAGGTCATCTGTCAGCTCGTCAAATTTAGCTTTTGTAAGTGTGAGGTCAAGGTGTTTGGGACCTGTTGCATCTGCTGTAATAAAGGGCAGGTTGATGTTTGTTGTGGAAACGCCCGAAAGCTCGATTTTAGCTTTTTCAGCAGCTTCTTTGAGTCTCTGCATAGCACTCTTGTCGGAAGTTAAATCAATGCCGGAATCTTTCTTAAATTCAGCAGCAATCCACTGCATGATACGTTCGTCAAAGTCGTCACCGCCGAGTTTGTTGTTACCGCTTGTAGCAAGTACTTCAAAAATACCGTCGCCGATTTCAAGGATTGATACGTCGAATGTACCACCACCAAGGTCATAAACCATAACCTTCTGGTCGTTATCTTTATCCATACCGTAAGCAAGTGCTGCTGCAGTAGGCTCGTTTATAATACGAAGAACTTCAAGACCTGCAATTTTACCTGCGTCTTTGGTAGCCTGTCTCTGGCTGTCGCTGAAATATGCAGGAACAGTGATAACTGCCTGAGTTACAGTTTCGCCAAGGTAGGCTTCAGCGTCCGCTTTAAGTTTCTGGAGTACCATAGCAGAAATTTCCTGAGGTGAGAAAGCTTTATCGTCAATCTGCACTTTTCTGTCACTACCCATATCTCTTTTGATGGAAATGATAGTTCTGTCAGGATTTGTAACTGCCTGACGTTTTGCAACCTGACCTACAAGTCTTTCACCTGTTTTGCTGAATGCTACAACAGAGGGAGTTGTTCTTGCACCTTCTGCGTTTGCTATAACAACAGGCTCGCCGCCTTCCATAACTGATACACAAGAGTTTGTTGTACCAAGGTCAATACCTATAATTTTACTCATTTTCTTTTCCTCCTATTAGTTAGCCACTTTTACCATACTGTGACGTATAATTTTTTCTTTATATTTATAACCGGGCATAAGTTCTTCAACAATAACGTTGTCACCGACAGTTTCGTCGTCAACGTGCATTACTGCGTTGTGAAGATTGGGGTCAAACTCTGTGCCCACGGCCGGTATTTTTTCTATACCTATATTTGCAAATGCCTCGTCAAACTGACGCGCGATAAGCACAAATCCCTGCTTTGCGGGATTGTCTTCCTCGCCCTCAAGAGCTGCAATTGCACGGCTTAAGTTATCTATCGCCGGGAGAAGATGCATAACAGCGTCACCAACGCTGGATGCTGCTATAATTTCCCTTTCCTTAATTGTACGTTTCCTGAAGTTATCATATTCCGCAGCAAGTCTCATAAGTTTGTCTTCATATTCGGCTTTTATATCTTCCGGGGAAACATCCTTTATTTCTTCAGCTTCCTGCGGCACTTCTTTTTCCAGTTCTTTTTCATTTTCCTTGCTCATCTTCTATGCTCCTTTCATTTCCGCCAAGACTTGCCTGCATCTCGCCTTTAAGATATTCAAGCATTGAGATGGCTTTTGAATAATCCATTCTTTTAGGCCCTACCAGTGCAATTCTGCCTGCCTTTCCGCTTATATTGTAGCTGAGTATTGCCATAGAGCAATCACCAAGCTCCTCAAACGGATTTTCATGACCAATCAGCACACTGATATCATTTTCCTCAAGAGGAATTGTCGCAAGAGAACGGATGTTGTTTTTATCATGCATAAAGTTTAAAACTTTTTTTGCTTTTTCCACGTCCGAATATTCGGGGAAGTTTAAAAGGTTCGCAGACCCGTCAACAGCAAAGCTCTGACCGTCATCACCTGCCACCTCGCTGATAAACTCCATAATTTCGTCAATCAGCGGTTTATTGTCTGTAAACAATACCTTTATTGACATTATAAGGTCCAACGTAATGTCCGACACTGAAAGTCCTGTAAGCTTTGAACTTAAAATATTAGTCAGACTTACTGCCTGATTTTCAGTAATACCGGAGGTCTGAATAAGTCTGTTTTTTATGCTTCCGTCCTGCAGTATGAGAAGGACGACAACGCGGTAATCGTTTATATAAAGCACCTGAACAGAATCAATGACAGGTTTTACCGAAGCAGAAGTAACCGACAGTGCCGCATAGGGCGAAATGTGAGCGAGAACTGATGAAAGCTCTGAAACAATATTGTTAGCCTCTTTCATCTTACGGGTAAGTGTTTCGTGCATGGTAAGCATTTCGGATATGGTCAGCTTATATTTGCTGAGCATACTGTCAACATAAACCCTGTATCCCAGATCGGACGGGATTCGCCCTGCCGAGGAGTGGGGCTGATAAAGATATCCCAGCTCCTCAAGGTCTGCCATTTCATTCCTGATTGTAGCAGAACTTAAATTCTGTATATGATTTTTAGAAATTGTTCGTGAACCAACAGGTTCGGCGGTTTTAATATAATCCTTGATTATTGCCTGCAGAATTTTTCTTTTGCGATCACCAAGCTGCATAAATTCACCACCGTTTTAGGATATTAGCACTCAAGTCGCCTGAGTGCTAATAATACTATAATACTTTTTTTGGATAAAGTCAATAGAAATTTACAAATAACCCAATTTTTTTAAAAATCATTCATATAGGTTTCAATGCTGTATTCCATAGCATCAAGACTGTCGATATTTACACTTCCGTTGTCAAGCCTTTTATCGGAACTTCCGGAGCTGTCCCAGACAGCAGAGGAGAGTGCTTCGATAAGATTATGGCATTTATCCGAAACAAAAAATCTCCCGTGGGACATCATTGAGCATACAAATCGGATTCTTTCGTTTACGGGATTTTTTCTCGCCTTTCGGACATCAACCCCAAGCCCTTTTTCCCAGACGGCATTTTCGAGTCCGCTGATAAGTGTGGTTTCAGCGTTGTCACAGTAAACATCATATATGTTATATTTGGATTTGCATTTTTTTACAAATTCGCAAAAATAATTTTCCAGTTTTTTGGGAGAAATCTCTTCCTTTATATAGAATTCGTCCAAAATGATAATTTTATCCATATTCTGGGTAAAACCGCTGCAAACAAAAGCGTGAGCAGATTTGTTCCCGCCAAAGTCGACACCGATGGTTGCAAATGCAATTTCTTCGGGTGATATTTCTTTAAGTATATATTCTTCCGGACTGTCGGCAAAGCTACGGTAGATAACGCCCTCGGCGGCTTTCCATAGTCCGAGAATAAACCTGTCGTAGTACACGCCGGTGTATTCTTTTTTCAGACTTTCAACATAAGCTTTGTCAAGAAAAGTGTTGTCGGTTAAAAGAAAGGTTTCTAAAAGCAGGTCAAGTTCACCTGCACGGTCAATATATTTCTTTTTCAGCCAGTGGTGAGGACTGTCCGGATTGGTGGTGGCAAAAAGCTTTGCACCCTTTTCACTGAGTCTGGACAAAAGCATTGTAAAAAAACTTTCATTAAATAATGTCAGCTCGTCGCAGTATGCGCCCGTAAGAGTCATACCGCGGATTTTGCTTTCCGCACGGCAATCACTCGCTCCCTCAAAATAAACCTTTCTGCCGAAAAGCAGCCCTTCTTTTTTTGACACAGAGTATGTGAAATTACTTTTGCCCACAAGAGCTTCAAGCAGGGTGAGTACATTCCTGTCAAGAGATACAAGAGTTTTTGATGACATCAGAAATGAGGATTTCTTCGGCTGCGATGCCACCCAGAACGCCCAAAGTACAAGGCTTATCCACGTTTTGCCGCTGCGGACACTACCCGATAAAATGTTAATTCTTTTAAGGCTGCCCTCCTGCCATTTTTTCATAAGATTAAGTTGTTTGTTGGTATAAGTAATCAAGAAATCACTCCTTTCAAAGATTTAAAGTAGCATAAAAAAAGAGTGATTACTATCAATATCGTAAAAACTTGACAAGGGAAATAATTTATAGTATAATTTAAAGGCCGGTAGAGGTTTTTGAAAAACTTATTGGAGAGTGTTTAAAATGAAATACTTAAAAGCATGTCTTAAAGGCATACTTGTTCTTGCTGTTATTATGGCAAGTCTGAGCACTGTAGCCGGTGCTAAGGTTATAAAAGAAACGATTATTGAAATGCATTTGGGAAATCCCATAATGACTATTAACGGAGTCCGCTGTGAAATTGAGCCGGGGACAGGGATTGCTCCCATAACCATGAGAAGCAGAACATACGTCCCCATAAGGGCGATTATTGAGGCTCTTGGTGGAAAGGTAAACTTCATCAGCGAAACATCTGAGATTTTTCTTTCAATGGAGGATGATTTAATCAGACTGAAGCTTGATTCCAAAGTGGCATATCTTAACGGGTACAAACGTTTTCTTGAAGCACAGGTTACTACTGTAAACGGTGTGGCTATGGTTCCTATAAGATATGTTGCACAGGGTTTTAAGTTCAAGGTCAACTGGGATGACAGAACCAACAAGATAACGGTTATAAAACGTATTGAAATAGAGGATGAAGAGGAAATTGTTCTTGTTCATGACGACCCACGCAGATTCAGTGAGAAAAAGTATATAGAAGATCAGATCAGAAAAGAAAAATTGGCAGAAGAAAGAGCCAACGCTCCGTATGATGGTGAAAGAATCGTTGATGACGGTCTTGACGAAGCTAACAGAAAAGCTGAAGAGGAAGAGAAAAAACAGGAAGAAGAGTCCGCAAATCAGCAACATTATCAGGAAGAATATATTCCTCCGGAAGAATAAAAAAATAAAGCCGCTCCCGGGGAGGAACGGCTTTTTATTATGTATCACAAAATAATTCTTGACAAAAACCGATAAAATGTTATAATAGAGATGTTAATTTTTAAAAGGAGACGGATTAATGGATTTTAAAAAGAAATTACACAAGGCACTTTGCATAACTCTTATTGCAGTATTTGCACTCTCACTTACAACAGTTTTTGCAGTGGACTCATCTGATGTCGAGATTAAACTCCAGATTGATAATCCGGTAATGACTGTAAACGGCACAGAAACTGAAATTGACCCGGGCAGAGGAACAGTTCCTGTGATAAATCAGGGAAGAACACTTGTTCCAATCAGAGCAATCATTGAAGCTTTAGGCGGAACTGTTGGCTGGGATGGAGAAAAGTCGGAGGTTACCCTGAATGTAGGAGACGACGAAATAAAACTTGTGATTGACTCAAAGAATGCCTTTTTAAATGGTAAAAAAAGCATTCTTGATGTTGCACCCACCACAATTAACGATAGAACAATGCTTCCCATCAGATATGTTGCGGAAAGCTTTAAATTTGAAGTGCAGTGGGATGAATCAACAAATACTGTAACCATAATTAAAGGCAGTACACAGACAATTATAGAAATATTTGACAATCTCGGCCCCGGAAACGAAGAAACCGAAGATGATACCGATGTTTCTTCTCCGTACGATGGAGAAAGACTGGTAGACGACGGGATGGATTTCTCTCAGTCAACTGAGGAAGAAACTGAGGAAGAAGATCCCTACGCTGGGTATTATGACGCTGAATTTGCAGGCTAATATGAAAAAACCGGAAATCCTTTTATAAGGAATTCCGGTTTTATTTTTTACATTATAAACATATCAAGAAGCTTGTGACCTTCTTCTACGAAAAGACCTGCGGACTCAGCAAATTTTTCTGTATAAACCGCATCGGCGTTGTTTTTCTCATCATTACTTCTGTAAATGAGGAATGGTACGGGTTCGCGAGAGTGAGTTTTGGTTGCAATGGGCGTCGGATGGTCGGGCAGAATCATAATAGAATAGTCAATTTTTGCCTCGTCAAATCTTCCAAGTAAATATTTTAAAACTCTTTCGTCGAGATACTCGATTGATTTTATTTTATCATCAGCATCACCGTGGTGACCGCACTCGTCGGGCGCTTCAAAGTGCAGATAAACAAAGTCGGAATCACCAAGCAGAGCATCTGCTGCCGCTTTGGCTTTGCCCTCAAAGTTTGTGTTTATGTTACCTGTTACATTTTTAACTTCAATAACATCCATTCCGGCACAAAAACCGATTCCTTTAACAAGGTCAACCGCCGAAACAACACTGCCTTTAAGACCTGTTTTTTCTTCAAAGTTATCAACCATAGGCTTTGTACCTTCGCCCCACAGCCAGATTGAGTTTGCGGGATTAAGTCCGCGCTCCATTCTTGCAAGGTTTATGGGATGGTCTTTTAAAAATTCATAACTTTTTTTCATCATTTCGCAGAATATTGGCTCGCTGGGCATATATTCTGTTATTTTTCTGTCCGAAATGTCGTGAGGCGGTGTGAGATTGAATTTCTTGTCACAACCGTGCCATACCAGAAGATGGCGGTAGGAAATGCCGGCGTGGAACTCCAGAAGCTCTGTGTTCAGATGCTCTGCAACCGATTTAATAAGTTCGGCCGCTTCCTCGGTTGTAATTTCACCCGAAGAATAGTCCACCATGGTTTTGTTTTCGTAAATTTCATCGTCCGATAAAGTTACAAGATTGCAACGGAAAGTCATATCGTCAGGCAGAAGTTCAACGCCGATACTTGCCGCCTCAAGCGGAGAACGGCCTGTATAACATTTTTCTGTGTTGTAACCCATAACCGAAAGGTTCGCAACGTCACTGCCCGGTTTGAGTGAATCGGGAACGGTTTTAACCATGCCGAGCGTTCCTTTTTTTGCAAGCATATCCATATAAGGCTTGTTTGCAATTTCGAGTGGTGTTTTGTTATTATGTGAGGGGAGCGGAAGGTCTGCCATTCCGTCGCCCAGAAGAATCAGATATTTCATATGTATAACCTCCTTGTGTTTAATATAAGTATATCACTGTTTTTTTCGCTTGGCAAGAGAATTTTTCGCGTAGCAAAAAAAATATAAAAAAACCTTGATTTTGGGCGCAAAAAATGGTAAAATGTATTTAATTATTTTTATAATGGGAGAAAAGGGGGCTTTCTAATGTCCAAAGTTGCAATTCTCGGATACGGAGTTGTCGGTTCAGGTGTTTATGAAATACTCAAAAATACCAAAGAAACCGTTGCCAGAAATGCGGGCAAATCCGTAGACGTGAAATATATTCTTGATATAAGAGATTTTGATTCACATCCCGAAAAACATCTGTTTGTAAAAGATTTTGCAACAATCCTTAAAGATGACGAGGTTGATATTGTTGCAGAGGTTATAGGCGGAGCAACAGTTGCATACGAATTTACAAAGGCGGCTCTTGAAGCGGGTAAAAATGTTGTTACTTCAAATAAGGAACTTGTAGCAACACACGGAACAGAGCTACTTAAAATCGCTCAGGATAAAGGCGTAAGCTATCTGTTTGAAGCAAGTGTGGGCGGCGGAATCCCGCTCATCCACCCCATTCACAGATGTCTGACTGGTAATAACATTACCCGTATAATGGGTATCTTAAACGGTACTACAAACTACATACTCACAAGTATGCTGGGGGATAACAAAAGCTTTGAAGATGCACTTAAAGACGCACAGGCAAAAGGCTATGCAGAGGCTAATCCTGCGGCAGACGTTGAAGGTATTGATGCTTGCAGAAAAATTGCGATTTTATCTTCACTTGCTTATGGAAACAGCATAAGTTGCGATGATATTCACACCGAGGGGATAACAAAGATTTCTCTTACCGATGCAAAATATGCAGAAAAGGCAGGCTATGCGGTTAAACTTATCGGTTACAGCGAAAAAACAGGCGATAAAGCAGAAGTTTGGGTTGGTCCCATGCTTGTGCCCGGCACAATGCCCCTCTCAAAGGTTGACGATGTGTTCAATGCCGGTATGGTTCGTGGTGATAATGTTGGCGATGTTATGTTCTACGGCAGAGGAGCAGGAATGCTTCCCACAGCGAGTGCAGTTGTTGGTGATATAATTGACATTGCAACCGGTAGCTGCAAGGCTTGTCCCGTTTCCTGGACCGGGCCGGATATGGCAGTTAAAGATTATGGCGCAACCGTTTCACGTTATTATGTGAGAGCTTCGGCAGAGGATGAAACTGCAGCAAAATCACTTTTTGAAAATGCACAGTTTATCTGCAACACAGATGATGGTGAAATTGCATTTATAACAGAAAAAGAAATTCACGCAGAAGTGGAAAACAAACTTAAAAACTTCAGCGGCGTGAGAAACCTTATAAAAGTTATGGAGGAATAGAAAATGGCACTTATTGTTCAGAAATTCGGCGGCAGCTCTGTTGCCAATGCCGAGAAAATATTCAATGTTGCCGGCAGAGTTACGGAAACATATGATGCAGGCAATGATGTGATTGTTGTTGTGTCTGCAATGGGCGATACAACTGATGATCTTATTGAACTTGCACAGCAGGTTAACCCCAACGGCTCAAAAAGAGAAATGGATATGCTCCTTTCAACTGGTGAGCAGGTAACAATTTCACTTCTTGCCATGGCAATTGAAAAACTTGGTTATCCGGTTGTTTCTCTCACAGGATGGCAGATTGGTATGAAAACAGATTCTCATTACAGCAATGCAAGAATCAACAAGGTTGACGCTGAAAGAATCCATACCGAACTTGATAAAAAGAGAATTGTTATCGTTGCAGGTTTCCAGGGTATAAACAAATATGACGATATCACAACACTCGGACGTGGCGGCAGTGACACAACTGCAGTAGCAATTGCGGCAGCACTTCATGCTGACCTCTGCGAAATCTACACAGACGTTGACGGTGTATACACAGCTGACCCGAGAATTGTTAAAAACGCACAGAAGCTCGAAACCATCTCTTACGACGAAATGCTCGAACTTGCAAGCCTTGGTGCAAACGTGCTTCACAACAGATCGGTTGAAATGGCGAAAAAATATCATGTAAATATGGCAGTAAAATCAAGCTTCAACAAGGTTGAAGGAACATATGTTAAGGAGGCAGACAAAGTGGAAAAAATGATGATAAAGGGCGTTGCCCGTGATAATGATGTAGCAAGAATTGCAGTTGTAGGTCTTGAGGACAGACCGGGAACAGCGTTTAACATTTTCTCAAAACTTGCTAAAGAAAAAATCAACGTAGACATTATCCTTCAGTCAATCGGCAGAGGCGGCAAAAAAGATATCGCATTCACAGTAACTGAAGGTAACATGGAAAAAGCAATCGAAATTATCAATGCTAATAAAGACCTTATCGGTTTTGAAACAATTGAACACAGAACAGACGTTTCCAAGGTTTCAATTGTTGGCGCAGGTATGGTTAACAACCCCGGTGTTGCTTCCATGATGTTTGAAGCTCTTTACAATGCAGGAATCAACATCAATATGATTTCCACATCCGAAATCAAGGTTTCAGTTCTTATTGACCAGGCTGACGCTGAAAAAGCTGTTAAAGCTATTCACGAAAAATTCCTCGGATAATGATTTATATTACAGATACAAAGCCCCTTTGCAGCGACAAACTGTTTCAGGGGCTTTATCTTAAAGTAAATGAACATTTTAAAGAAAAAATAGATAAGAAAAAACTTCGCGAGGACAAAAACAGAACCCTTGCAGGAGCATTTCTTTTTAAAACCGGAATGGAGAAAATGGGGCTGAGTGCCGATGCGGAGATATATTCTTCCGACAAGGGAAAACCATATACTGACAGCATTTTCTTTAACATTTCACATTCAGGGAATAGAGCAGTCTGCACTTTTGGTATAACTGAAATTGGAGTGGATATAGAAAAAATCAGGCCGGTTTCGTCAGGATTGCTGGGAAGAATTGCTTTCCCGAATGAGCGTTCAAAGGTTTCAGCAGAAAAAGAAATTCTCAGGCTCTGGACAAGAAAAGAGGCATTTGCAAAATGTCTGGGAACTGGAATTGGAGAAGAAATCTGGAAGGTGGACCTTACAGCGGATGTTTTTTCTTATAAAAGTGAAATATACAGACTGAAGACTTTTTTACTTGAGGATTATTATATTTCTGTCTGCGTGAAAGACGATTTTCCGCCGGAGGAAATTGAAAAAATAACACTGCGATAACGTGGGATGGAGAATTTGATATGTATGTTGAAAAAACCAATTACAGCCTGAGTGGGCTGGAAATTGAAATTGACAACGGTGATTATGCACAGCTTGACAGTTCGTGGAAAAATGAAAAAGTCTGCGATCCCTTTTCAAGACTTTATTATATCAAGGACGGAGAGGGAGAAATATGCTACCGCGGTGAAAAAATAAAACTGTTGCCGGGAATTGTCTACCTTATTCCTGCAGAATGCGAATTTGCATACAGCTGTGAAAACTACCTTGAAAAAATCTTCTTCCACATATATGTTAATACTCTTGAAAGATATGACCTTCTGGCAAATGTGAAAAAAGTATGTGAAATACCTTTTGACAAGGCAGAGTTTGATGAACTTAAAATGTGTCTTGAAACAAATGACTATATAAAGCTTATAAAATTAAGACGTATTATATATGACACAATCTATAAAATGTCGGAAAAATACAGCTTTGGAAGCGTTCCGATAAAGAATTATTCGGACGGCGTAAAAAAAGCAATGAAGTATATACACCGTCACACCAGAATAAGCCTAAATACAGAAGTTATATCGGAAAAAATATTTGTTTCACAAAGTAAAATACGCAAGGATTTTAAAAGAGAAACCGGGGTGTCAATAGGCAAATATATTGATGATATGGTCTTTCTTAAAGCAAAACGTCTTTTAAGTAAAGGATACCTTTCGATAAATGAAATCAGTCAGAAACTCGGTTTTTGCGATCAGTTCTATTTTTCCAAAAGATTTAAAGAACGGTACGGCGAGCCGCCGTCAAGCTATCGCAAAAAAATAATGAATGAGAAAAATGAGGGAGAATAAATAATGAAAGTTATTTTGATAAACGGCAGCCCGCGCAAAGAGGGCTGTACAAACGAGGCGTT
>JAZOQS010000003.1:0-4639 GCA_045656205.1 Clostridia bacterium
CACATTTGCTTGTTGACAGTATTTGGCGAGCTGGTTTCGATCCTGCAAATGTTCGCTGGATCATACATACTCACGGCCATCATGACCATTATGGAGCATCAGAAGAGTTCCGCACTATGTATGGAACAAAACTTGCCATCAGTAAAGTGGATGCAGAATCATTAAGAAAATATCCTCATCGGTCAGCCATCGAAACAAGTGAGTATCCCTTTGCAAAAACACCGGAGTTTGATTATGAAATTGAAGACGGCGAAATTTTTGAACTTGGAAATATGAAAATCCGTTGTGTGTTAACGCCCGGACACACAGATGGTGTTTTGAGTTTGTTTTTTGATGTTACCTATAATGGCGAAAAGTATCTTGCAGGCATGCTTGGTGGTGCTGGTGTCAATGCACTGACGCTTCCGTATATTTATTATAACGAAAGAACCGAAGACCCCACATATCAAATGCTCAGATCAATTGAAAAAATTTGGGATGAGCCGGTGGTTGTTCATTTGGGAAATCATCCGGGTAACAACAAAACACTTCAAAAACGCGAACAACAGCTTAAAGAAGGGGGTAATCCTTTCGTTGCCCCTGATAGTTGGCATACTTTTCTGGAGGAACTTAGGGCAAAGGTAGAAAAAATAATCATTGATAATGAAAATTTAGAAAAAGAAATTAGCGAGCGTTTAGTGAGAGATAATTGATAAACATAAACAAGGAGATAGTTCCATTGCATTTTAATGGCGTCAAATCTCAAAAATTAATATAATAGTATGCCCATTTTAAATATTTACATATACTATTGGGAACAGGAAAATCCAGTATTCCTGCGGGTTTTAATGGAAAGTGTTCGAAGAAATATAGTGAAAAAATAGTAGGTCCATATTATGCTTTAGCATAACAAGGTTCTCGGGTACCCAACAGAAATCTGCGATTTCGTGTTGGGTGACGGTTCTTATTATTCACTGATCACCTGACTTGACACGAGTCTATAAATGATTGAACTTTACTCATAAGGAGGATTATATGTATATTAAAACAGTGTTTTTTATGATTATAACATGGTTTGCCGGATTATTTCTGGATGCAAACATTGGTTACGGTGATTATTGCGGAATTACTGGTTTCCGCGTTTTATTTCCGCTTATAGCCATGGCAATTTGCATATTAAGTGAAATTAAGAAAATTAATCATGATAAAGAAAAGCCAAGTGAATAATCACTTGGCTTTTTGTTTATCTTTCGAGATTAAATGCGTCAATGATTTTGTCAATTTCCGAGTCGTCAATTTTAACAACCTTGCCGAGAGAAACTGCATTTACAATCGCTTTTGCACTGAATTCTGCAACTTCAAGACGGTCAAATGCGTTAAGAAGCGATGTTCCGGTTACTATACAGCAATCGTTTTCGATAAGAGTTACAGGATTTTTAATTCCAACCTCTTTTGCAACCAGTTCGGGCTGCATAAAGCTTGAACCAAACGGATATTTTTTCACATCACGAAGCATGATATAGCTTTCGGGAATTATTCTTGAATCAAGCTCTGCATCGGAAACTGCAAACGCCATAAGATTCGGCGGATGAGCTATGATAACAGAGTTTACTTCAGGATGCATTTCGTAAATATATTTATGTAGCATAACACTACGGCTGGGGTTTTTACCGAGCTCGCGTGAATCTCCGCTGATTTTTACAAGGTCTTCGGGGGAGAGATATTTTCTGTCCTTATCATAAGGTGTGATAATAAATCCACCATCGGGCATTCTTTCGGAGAAAGTACCCTGTGAGCTTGTGAAAAGTCTCTGATCATATGCACGGCTGATAAGTTTGCACATTTTAGCACGAGCTTCTTTTTCGACACTTGAAAAACTTTTCGGAACAAACTCATCTAAGGCAACGCGGTTCTTTTCTTTGGAGATAGCAATTTTATGCTCGGAAAGAGGCATAAGATTACCGATTTTCATAGCCTGAAGATGCAGTCTTGCACAGAAATCAAGTGTTTCGAAAGACTTAAATGCTTCAAAAAGATTTTCTTTACCAACTACAACCCCGTGGTTTTCGAGCATTACTGTCGAAACACCGCTGTCAAATACTTTAGCAATATTTTCGGAAAGAGCTTCGCTGCCCGGAAGTTCATAATCTGCATATTTTATATCGCCGCAGATGTTGTCGATATTGGGGATGAGTGCTGTGTCGGGGATTTCTCTTGCGATGGAAAATCCTAAAAGTGCCGGGGGATGAGCGTGAAGCACGGCTCTGATGTCAGGGCGTCTTTTATAAAGAATGCTGTGGAATGGCCATTCGCTCGAAGGGCGGTGACGGCCGATAATTTCGCCTGAGGGAGTAACCCTGACCATATCGTCTCTTGTAAGAGAGCCTTTATCAACGCCGGCAGGAGTAATCCAGATATCGCCATTGTCGTCTAAAATTGATAAATTTCCGCCGGATGTTGTTGTCATCTGATAGGAGTAAATGCGTTCCATTATCAGTACAAGCTGGTCCGCGGGGTGCATAAATTTAAAATTCATAATGACACTCCTTTTTAAGTAGTAACTTTATTATACACCAATAGTGCGAAAATGTAAATATGACGGATAACTAAAAATTTTGAAGTGAAAAGTCGGTAATTGTAATATTTTGTATAAAAAACGGTTTTGCTTGAAAAAATGGGCAAAGGGTAGTATAATTATTTAAAGAGGTGATAATTTTGGATTATTTTATGACATTTCTGGAGGGCATAGTTTCTTTTATATCTCCTTGTATGCTTCCTATGTTACCCGTTTACATATCATATTTTGCCGGAGAGTCGGGAAACAAACGAAAGGCGATAATTTCTGCCATAGCATTTGTTGCGGGATTTACGGTTATTTTTTGCACGCTCGGTTTTTTTGCAGGCAGCGTAGGGGCGATGCTTCACGAATTTCATTCGGTGGTGGATATAGTCTGCGGAATTATAATTATCCTACTGGGACTCAGCTTTCTGGGAATTTTTAAAATACCATTTTTAAAAGGTGTGCATACCTCTCATAAAGTAACAGGAATTTTTACGGCTTTTCTGTTCGGAGTCTTTTTCTCAATAAGTCATATGCCCTGCATTGGTGCTTTTCTGGGCGCGGCACTTATGACAGCGTCGGCTTCAGGAAGTATGATAAGCGGGATTTTAATGCTACTGACTTATTCGCTTGGAATGGGAATTCCATTTATTATATGCGCACTTCTGACAGAAAAACTTGTTCCGTCAATAGCAGCAATCAAAAGAAATTATAAAACCATTAATCTTATCAGCGGAATACTTCTCATAATGCTCGGTCTTGCAATGGCAACCGGAATTATTCATAAACTTGAACACATTATAATGTAAAAAAGGAGATGCATAGCATCTCCTTTCATTTTTCTTTTGGACTGAAAAGCACCGCGAAAATATAACCAAATAAAACGGCTGCGGTAATCCCACCGGCAGATGCGGCAAGTCCGCCTGTAAATATCCCAAGAATTCCCTTTTCATCAACAGCGTTTATAACGCCGGTGGCAAGAGTGTAACCGAACCCC
This sequence comes from Clostridia bacterium, assembly GCA_045656205.1. Classification (GTDB taxonomy): domain Bacteria; phylum Bacillota; class Clostridia; order RUG12999; family RUG12999; genus RGIG7450. Next base: position 3,537 of record JAZOQS010000003.1, read on the forward strand.
GTCAGCGGAACGGTTGCACCGGCCCCCGCGAATTTTACAAGTGGTTCATACAGTCCAAAAAATGTTGCAAACACACCTATACACACAAAAAGCACTAAAATTCGTGCAGGGGTGAGCTTGGTAAAATCAACAAGAACCTGACCGATGGCACAAATAAGTCCGCCTATTAAAAATGCCCATAAAAAGTTCATATTTTTCTCCTTTCAAATCGCACCGCGTGAGCTACTGCGGGAATACTTTCTCCCTGAAAACAGGACTCTCCGTTTAAAAGTGCCCCGGTAGCAATGAACAGGAGATTTTTTATTTTCCCTTCTTCCATATCTTTTAAAAGCTTTCCGCAAAGCACTGATGCACTGCAACCACATCCGCTGCCGCCGGCGTGAACATCCTGCGATTTCATATTATAAATCATAAGACCGCAGTCATTATATATATTTTTGATATCAATCTCATCTTTAAGTAAATCAAAAAGAAGATTTTTGCCCACATTTCCAAGGTCGCCTGTTACTATAAGATCGTAATCCGAGGGAGAAAAGCCTGTATCCTTAAAATGCGCCTTTATGGTATCAGCGGCGGCGGGAGCCATTGCGGCACCCATGTTATTGGGGTCGGACACGGCATAATCTATGACTTTTCCTGTTGTTATATGGGTTATACATACAGGATGATTTTGGTCAGCGGTTAAAAGAACTGCACCGCTTCCTGTTACCGTTCTTTGTGCGGTAGGCGTACGCTGACCGCCATATTCAAGCGGCATCCTGAACTGTTTTTCGGAGGAGCAGAAATGACTTGATGTAGCGGCAAGTACATTTTCTGCAAAACCGCCGTCCACCATCATAGCGGCAAGGGAAAGACTTTCCGCCATTGTTGAGCAGGCACCATATATTCCGAAAAAGGGAACTCCGGATTCTCGAAAAGCAAAGCAAGTCGGATCGTAGCCATGTCGTTCTGTGAGCCAAGGAGTTGTTACCAGCAGTTGTCTTCCTAAGACCGCTTGGCCTCCGACTTTATCATCATTGATGCAAGAGAAAGACTTTCTGCCATTGTTGAGCAGGCACCATATATTCCGAAAAAGGGAACTCCGGATTCTCGAAAAGCAAAGC
>JAZOQS010000004.1:0-2416 GCA_045656205.1 Clostridia bacterium
CTGCGGTTTGTTTTTCTTACGGCAGGGGCGATTATAGTGTCAGTTATATACGGAATTGCAAACCACTTCATCGGTATATGATGAAAACAAATGGAGGAAGTAAAAAAGTGGGTTTTTTTAATAGTTACGAAAATTCAGGTCCGGGAATATCAAAATATGCACCGAAGAAAACAGGAATAGCATTATTCTGGGATATATTTTTCAGTAAATTCTGGAAGCTTACAGGGCTTAATATGCTGTTTTTCATATTCTGTCTGCCCTTGTATATATCTTTGTTTGTCGTTGTTCTTGTGAAAAATGTAAAGGTAATGTTTGCAATTGTATGTGTGCTGTTACTTTTGTTCACAGTGTTTATAGGTCCTGCAATGTCGGGAATGACAAAAGTTATACGTTCCTTTGTAATTCAGAAGCATACATTTGTAATACGTGATTTTTTCAAGGGATTTCGTGAAAACTTTAAAAAATCAGTTGTTGTCGGAATAATTGACGTGGTTGCGGCAATGTCAGCATTTTCTGCATACAATATTTACCCCGACTGGGCGAATCACTATGAAAACAAGTTGTTTTATATTCCTTTGATTATAACAATGAGCGTTGCATTGGTAATACTTCTTATGAATTATTATATATTCCTCATGATGACGGCGACTGACCTTTCAATGAAGAATCTGTTCAAAAATTCCTTTGCACTTGCCTTTGCAGCATTAAAGCAGAATTTTATTGCCACATTCTTTTTTATATTCTTTACAATATTTATGGTTGTAATCTTCCTTGTAGTACCGCTTTTTGCACTTATGCTTATACCGTTTTTCCCTATGGCTGTTTCATGGTTTGTTGTGTGTTTCAATTGCTATCCTGTAATTCAGAAATACGTAATCAATCCCTTTTATGAGAGTAAGGGCGAGATTAATCCTGAACTTACCGACGGAACAGACGACATAGACGAAGAAACTTTATTCGAGGATATGGGCGGAAAGGAAAAGCCCATAGAAAAACGCAAAAAGACAAAGGGTAAAAGAATATCCTGATAAAATCATACCGCACGGTGTAAACTCGTGCGGTTTTCCCTTAATAGGAGCTGATTTATATGAAAATTTTTCATCTTTCCGATCTGCATATCGGAAAAAGACTTAAAGAATATTCCATGCTTGAAAATCAGAAGTATGTGCTGTCACAAAGCTGCGATATATGCGATGATGAAGCAATTGACTGCGTTGTTATTGCAGGTGATATCTATGATAAAACCATTCCGCCAGCGGAAGCTGTACAGGTGTTTGACGACTTTTTGTACAAGCTGACGCAGAAAAAAATTCCTGTGCTGATAATAAGCGGAAATCACGACTCTGCGGAGCGTGTTTCTTTCGGCGGACGAGTTATGTCGGCTGGGGGAGTATATATCGCACCCGTTTATAACGGCAGAATTGAGCCTGTAATCCTCAGCGATGAGCACGGCGAAGTTAATTTTTATCTCCTGCCTTTTGTAAAGCCTGCAAATGTGAGGATGTTTTACCCCGACAGAAAAATCGAAAGCTTTACCGAAGCTTTAGAGGCTGTAATCGGGGATATTGAAATTGACAGCACAAAGAGAAATATTCTTGTTACACATCAGTTTGTCACAGGCTCGCAGTTGAGCAAATCCGAGGAATTTTTCGTTGGCGGTACAGAAAATGTTGACGGTGGAATTTTTGAAGCCTTTGATTATGTGGCATTAGGGCATATTCACCGTCCGCAGTATGTGGGCATTAAAAAAATTCGTTACTGCGGAAGTCAGCTGAAATATCATATTGATGAGGTAAATCAGGAGAAAACATTTACAATAGCAGACATCAACGAAAACGGCGATATTAATATAAAAGAAATACCAGTCAAGCCTTTATGGGATGTAAAATCTTATAAGGGCAGCTATGAACAGCTTACAGACAAAAGCTTCTACAGCAATATAAATACAGAGGATTACGTTTTTATAACGCTGACTGATGAAGCAGATATCCCTGACGGTGCAAGAAAGCTTAAAAAGATATACCCGAACTTACTGCAGCTTTTTTACGACAATAGCCGTACAAGGTCGGATGATATAATATTTTCGGATGTAACAAATGAAAAAATGCCGCCTATTGATATTTTTTCGGAGTTTTTTGAAATGAGATGCAATCGTAAAATGACAGAGGAACAGAGAGAGTTTATGGAATCCCTTATAAAATCCGTATGGGAGGAGGAAATCCTATGAAGCCGCTGAAGCTTACAATGTCCGCATTTGGCCCATATGCGGAAACAGAGGAAATAGACATGACACTTCTCGGCGACAGAGGTGTGTATCTAATAACAGGCGATACAGGAGCAGGAAAAACAACAATATTTGACGCTGTAACCTTTGCACTTTACGGTAGAGCGAGCGGAAGTGCACGCAATTCAAATA
>JAZOQS010000005.1:0-15378 GCA_045656205.1 Clostridia bacterium
GCTAATAGCATAGCCGTTATCATCTCTGTCAGAGTTAATAATATTCTGAAGAGCTGTTGCAACGCTGTCACCAACGCCTTTGAATTTAAATCCGTCGGGAGAAAGGTCTGTCGCTGTGCCTAAAGCCTTTCCGTCCGGACCGTTTACGCCTTCGGAAACAACAACAATTGCATACTGTCTGTCAGATTTAAGCGCTTCTTTAACTTTTTTTGCAACAATGTTTATATCATAAGGAATTTCAGGAATCAAAATAACATCGGCTGCACCGGCAATACCGCTGTGAAGAGCAAGATGACCCGCACTTCTTCCCATAACCTCGAGAACCATAATTCTGTGATGTGCTTCACCTGTTGTTCTCAGGCATTCGATTGCTTCTGTGCTTCTGCAAACTGCAGTATCAAAGCCGAATGTTACGTCTGTTGAATTAAGGTCGTTATCAATTGTTTTGGGAACACCGATAACTTTTACACCCATTCTGCTGTAGTCTCTGCCGGAGGTAAGTGTTCCATCGCCGCCAACAATTACCATTGCGTCAACCCCTGCTTTTTTAAGGTTTTCAACAGCAACATCGGACAGGTTTTCGTAAACAATATTTCCGTTTTCATCTCTTACAAAACCGTCTTTATTTCTTTTGGGATATTTAAAAAGGTTGTCCTTATTGGAGTTATATAAAACAGTTCCGCCTTTGCCGATAATTCCGGCAACATTTTCCTCTGTAAGCTCAATCATCTGGCTTTCTCCAAGAAAAAGACCTCTGTATCCGTTTTTAATTCCAACAACTTCAAGACCGTATTTTTTTATAGCAGTGAGAGCTGCAGCTCTGACTACTGCATTAAGTCCCGGAGCGTCTCCACCGCCTGTCATAATTGCAATTTTTTTGATTGTGTTGTCCATACGCATAAAATTCCTTTCTAGATATGAGTATATGTAAATTTCTAAATTATAATCTTTTTAAAAAATCGCTTATCTCCTCTATATTATACACCAAATTTAGTATTTCGACAAGAGCATTTGCAGAAATTCCTGTCGGTAAATCCAAAATTTTTAAAAGTTTTTCCCTTTTTTGTCTGCTGTCCGGTCTTCCTGACAGGCCAAGTCGCATAAAATCGGCTTTTGTAATGGTGTCTTTTTTCTCCTCACGATTTGTGGATGCTTTTAAAACTGCATCTAAAAGAATGTCGTCACTGATTCCTTCAACGCCCAAAAAACCGTCCTTAGACGGTTCATTTTTTCTACGCTCAACCCCTTCAATCTGCGGGACATATGCATGTCTTATTTTATCAGTCTGCACAATTCCGCAAATAAAGTTTCTGATCAAAAACCCCGCCCTGTCAGAATCGGTAAAAATTATTATACCTCTGGTGTCAGCAAGTTTTCTGATAAGTTTTTGTTTGCCGGCATCTTTAAAGATATTAAACCCGTTAACCGATACAATAACCGTGTCAACAATGCCGGACAGTTTTATTTTATCATATTTTCCTTCAACAATTATAGCTTCATTAATCTTTATCATATTCGTGAAAAAAAGAGCCGGATTTATTTTCCGGCTCTAACATATATTATTCCTTGTTTTTTGCAAAACATTCGCTGCAATATACGGGTTTGTCATTCTTAGGTTCAAATGGAACCTGAGCTTCCGCACCGCATTCAGCACAGATAATAGTATGCATTTGTCTTTCGCCTCTTAAGCTGTTCTTTCTTGCAATTCTGCAATCTTTGCAGCGCAAAGGCTCATTCTGGAATCCTTTTTCAGCATAGAATTCCTGTTCTCCTGCTGTAAAGACAAATTCGTTTCCGCAGTCTTTACAAACTAATGTTTTGTCTTCGAACATTTTGTGTTACCTCTCTTTGTTTCTTCCCGACTTACTTATAGCCCTGCCTTACAGTGCCCAAATAACCGGACATTTTATTTTTTATCGGACTTTTAAGTCCAAATAAATTCAATTATCATCAACAGAACATTTTTCCAGTTTACGCTTTATTCGTTGCAACGCGTTGTCTATTGATTTTACAGGGCGATCAAGCACAGTGGATATTTCCTGATAGCTTTTGCCGGTCAGATAACATTCGAGCACGTTTTTCTCAAACTTACTGAGAAGTTTTAAAATCTGCTCATCAATTTTTTTGAGATTCTCGCGCATAATAATATATTCCTCAGGATTAAACCTCGTATTAGAGTCAATCAAATCAAGAGGTGCGCGTTCTTCATCGCCATCACTGCTGCCATAAAGAGAAATATAAGAATTAAGCGGAATGTGTTTCTGCCTTGTGGCAGCTTTTACGGCCGTTATTATCTGCCGAGTAATACAAAGCTCCGCAAAAGACTTGAAGGAAACCTGCCTTTCGGCATTATAGTCCCTGATTGCCTTTATAAGACCAATCATTCCTTCCTGCATTATATCTTCTTTATCTGCACCACGCAGAAAATAAGTCCTGGTTTTTAGTGAAATATGGGGTTTATATCTGTCAACCAATGCTTCTATTGCCGCATCGTCACCTTTTTTTGCTGATTTTACAAGTTCATCATCAGAAAGGTCTGACAAATTGTTGCCGCTTTTCACAGGCAACTTTTTCATATTCACACCACCAAACTACTTCTTCATACGTATATATAATATTATATAACGATTAGTATTTTTTGTCAAGATAATTCTATCTCGTGCTATCATTTTTCTACATTTTATATGTAACTATCTTATATTTTTTGTATATTTTGCACAATTTTATCGTATCGCAATCTCAAAAAGCGCATCTGCTATTTCAGCTTCTGAAACTTTTCTTATTATTTTTCCTTTTTCAAACACAAGTCCCTCGCCATTTCCGCAAGCAACACCAATATCAGCTTCCCTGGCTTCTCCGGGACCGTTAACAGCGCATCCCATAACCGCAACCGTTATATTCCCCTGATATGTTTCAAACCGTTTTTTCACTGCTGATACAATTTTTTCAAGGTCAACATTTGTTCTTCCACAGGTGGGACAGGAAATTATTTCAACGCCTTTTTCCGCAAGGCTGAATGCTTTTAAAATTTCGCGCGCCGTTTCCACTTCTCTCACCGGATCACCCGTAAGCGAAACACGCAGGGTGTTTCCTATTCCCATACCGAGAAGCGCACCAATCCCCGCCGAAGATTTTACTATTCCTTCAAATCCTCCACCCGCTTCAGTGATACCAAGGTGAAGCGGAATATCGCTCTTTTCAGCAAAAATCCGGTAAGCCGATATTGTCTTATTCACATCCGAACACTTAAGTGATACGGCAATATCATAAAATCCATATTTTTCAAGAAGATTAATATGTCTGAACGCGCTTTCAACAATAGCCTCGGGTGTGGGCGAACCATATTTTTCAAGAAGTTCCTTTTCAAGCGATCCGCCATTAACCCCTATTCTTATTGGCACTCCACGTTCTTTTGCAAGGTCTGCCACAGCTTTGACTCTGCTTTCATCACCGATATTCCCAGGGTTAAGCCTTATTTTGTCAACTCCGTTTTTCAGACATTCTATCGCAAGTCGATAGTCAAAATGAATGTCTGCAACAAGCGGAATTTTAATTTGTTTTTTTATTTCAACCACTGCAGTTGCCGCTTCCATATCGGGCACCGCAACTCTTGCAATTTCGCAGCCCGCCTCTTCGAGCCTTTTAATCTGCCCGACAGTAGCTTTAGCATCCTGAGTTTTTGTATTGGTCATACTCTGCACGAAAACCTTTCTGTTCCCGCCAAACTCAAGACCGCCGATTTTAAATTTTCTGGTATCTTCACGCAGAACCATATAATCACCCTTAAGCAAACAATTTGTAAATATCACTCGATGTTACAATCATCATCAGAATGAGCAACAATACAAGCCCGATAAAATGTATCATTCCCTCTTTTTCCGGCGGAATCGGTTTCCGTCTTATAATTTCTATGATAAGAAAAAATATTCTCCCTCCGTCAAGTGCAGGGAAAGGAATAAGGTTAAATATCCCTATATTCACCGACAGGAGCGCAAACATATAAAGCAAATTCAATATTCCAAGCTGAGCCGCCTGCCCGATAAGCATAGTCGTTCCGACAGGGCCTGACATTTCGGTCACAGGTACCCTTCCCGTAACAAGCATCATAAGTGAATAAACAATGACTCTTACAACAAAGAACATTTCGTTAAATCCGCATTTTACAGCGTCTGCAAAGGTCATATCTTCCTTTTTCATTTCAACGCCCAGAATATATCTTCCATCATAACTTACAGGAGTTATATCAACATTCTTTTTTTCGCCATCCCGTTTTATTGTAAGTTCAACCGGCTCACCCGTTTGATTATTGCTCATCAGAAAGGAAAAATCCTTATAATTCCACACTTTTTTACCATCAAGTGCAACAATTTTATCGCCTGCTTCAAGAACCTGACCGGCTTGAGAACCGGGAATGTCAGGCAAAATTCTGCCCACTTCCAAAGTTGTATATCCCGTCTGAAAGGCAAAAACAAGCACCATAACAATAAAACCCGAAATAAGGTTAAATGCCGCTCCCGCTGCCATAACCGCAAGCTTTTTACCCGCCGGCTTATTATTTAACGCGCGTGGGTCATTTGAATTTTCGTCTTCGCCTTCAAGTTTTACATATCCGCCAAGCGGAAAAAGCCTGAGAGAATACTGCGTTTCTCCTTTTTTCCACTTTAAAATCTGTGGACCAAATCCAATGGAAAATTCATGAACCAGCACCCCAAAGCTTTTTGCAGCAATGAAATGACCGAATTCATGAATTAAAATGATCAGCATAAAAACTGCTATCGCTATAACAATAGTAAAAACTACGCTCATTTAAATTTCATAGCCTTTCCTAAATTCCAATATATTTTTCCGACATTTCTCTGTTAATATTCAAAATATCATCAAGTGACGGATTTTTAATCGGTTTATGAGCCATCATTTCTTTTTCCACTATTCCGGGAATGTCTCCGAATTTCACTTTCCCGTTTATGAAAAGTCTGACAGCTTCTTCGTTTGCAGCATTTAGCACAGCAGGCATACTGCCGCCTGTTTCTGCCGCTTTATATGCAAGTTTAAGACATCTGAAAGTATCAGTGTCAGGTTTGTCAAATGTAATATTCCCAAGTGCAAAAAAGTCAATTTTTTCTGTTTTGCAGAAATGTCTGTCCGGGAATGTGAGCGCATAGGAAATGGGAAGTCTCATATCCGGAACGGAAAGCTGAGCTATAACCGAATTGTCCTCAAACTCAACCATAGAATGAATTATGCTTTGTCTTTGCACTATAACGTCAATTTTATCTGCTGGCATATCAAAAAGCCAGGTTGCTTCAATAACCTCAAGTCCTTTGTTCATAAGAGATGCACTGTCAATGGTAACCTTCGCCCCCATATCCCAGTTGGGATGGTTAAGCGCATCCTGAAGAGTAGCATTTTCGATTTCTTCTTTTTTTCTGCCGAAAAACGCACCGCCTGATGCTGTAAGCAAAATCTTTGACGGTTTTACATGGCTGTTTGCTATACACTGAAAAATGGCAGAATGTTCACTGTCAACCGGCAGAATATCCACGCCATATTCTTTTGCAAGGGGCATAACTATACTGCCACCGGCAACAAGAGTTTCTTTATTGGCAAGTGCAATGGTTTTGCCGGCTTTTATAGCCTCAATTGTCGGTACAAGACCTATCACGCCCACCACCGCAGTTACCACAACATCTGCTTCGGCAGCAGTAGCGCAGGCACATACTCCCTCAATACCGGACATAACCTTTACAGGAAGATCAGCAACCCTCAGTTTAAGTTCTTCTGCGGCATTTTCATCCATCATTGCCGCATACAAGGGTCTGAATTTTCTTATCTGTTCTTCTACAAGGGAAACATTTTTATTTGCACAAAGTGCAACCACATTAAAGTCTTTATTAACTTCCACAACCTCAAGAGTTTGTGTACCTATTGAGCCGGTTGAACCGAGAATTGATATATTTTTCATTCTTCCTCCGTTATTTGCTCATAATGGGCAGCAGCATATTAAGGTAATAAATAACCGGTGCCGTAAAAAGCAGACTGTCAATACGGTCCAATACACCGCCATGACCGGGCATTATGTCACCATAATCCTTGATCCCCAGGCTTCTTTTAATCAGCGAAGCCGAAAGGTCGCCGAACTGCGACATTACCGATGCAACTCCCCCGATAATTACTATGTTTAAAAGGTTGGTATTTATTCCGAAAAACGTCAGAATCCATCCGTAAACAAGCATGGAAAGCATTGCAACAATCACGCCGCCTATTGCGCCTTCAATCGTTTTTTTGGGGCTGACTTCGGGTATGAGCTTGTGTTTTCCGAAAAAGTATCCGGAAAAATATGCTCCGGTATCGGTCAGAAATGCAGCTACAAGAGCTGCAAAAATCATCGCAAGCCCAAACTCACCGTTATACACAAGCCTTATGTGAAGCATTCCGGCAGAAACATAAGCCGTCACAAAAAACATAGTGCTTATGTCCGCAAAGCTTACTTTTTTGTGCCATATAACCGCCACCACAAACATTGACACAACCGCAAGCATCAATATAAACTGCATCATCATGAAACTGCCAGTCATATCAAAATTATAAACAAGTAAGCCAAACACCGCTCCCACAATAAGCAGCGGTATTTTTTTCATAAAACCAAACGGTTTGTAAATTTCATATAATGCTACCACGAGCATTATTCCAAGAAGCACATTAATAATTGGCAGTTTTGTGAAAAAATCTGCTGCTACGAGCAAAAAAAGCAGTGCTATTGCAACAATTGCGCTGATAGTTCTCTTTGCCATATCAACACCCTATACCTTTCCGAATCGTCTGTCTCTCTGCTGGAAATCATATATAACCTTTTTTATATGTTTCGGAGTAAAGTCCGGCCAGCACATATCCGCAAACCAGAATTCACTGTATGCTGCCTGCCATAAGAGAAAATTACTCAGGCGCAATTCTCCGCTTGGTCGCATGATAATATCAGGATCGGGAAGCCCTGCTGTATACATATAATCTGCGACAGTTTTTTCAGTAATTTCATCAGCTTTAATTTTACCGGAGAGTGCATCTCCAACCATTTTAGATGCCGCGGTTGCAATTTCTTCCCTGCCGCCATAGTTAACGGCAAGGTTTAAAACCATTCCGGTATTATTCTCTGTCAGTTTCTCCACCTCAGCCATTTTCTCCTGAATATCTTTTCTGAGTGGCTGACGGTTTCCTATAACTCTCACGCGGTTGTTTCTGCCCACAAGCTTTTTATCCGCATCGCACAAATATTCATAAAGAAGATCCATGAGCGCGTCAACTTCCTCTTTGGGACGTTTCCAGTTTTCCGTGGAAAAGGCGTAAGCCGTTAAAACCTCAATACCTATATCACTGCAGTAATCTGCAATTTCGCGCAGGGTTTCGGCTCCTGCCGCATGTCCCGCTTTTCTGTTAAGACCACGACTTTTAGCCCACCTTCCGTTACCATCCATAATTATGGCAATATGTCTGGGCAGGCGGGCCATGTCAATCTCCACGTCTTTTATAAACTTTTGTCTGACTTTGCTGTAAGTAGTTTTTAAAGCAGATAGATTCATTTAAATTCCTCAGATTGCAAGAAGTTCTTTTTCCTTGTCAGCAAGCATTTTGTCGATTTTTTCAATATATTTATCTGTGGATGTCTGAATATCTTTTTCCATGTTTTTCATATCATCCTCAGTGATTTCGCTCTTCTTTTTCATATCTTTGTATTTGTCAACACAATCTCTGCGGAGGTTACGAACTGCAACTTTTGCATTTTCGCTCATTTTGCGAACTTCTTTAACAAATTCTTTTCTTCTTTCCTCTGTCAGCGGAGGGAAGTTGAGTCTGATGGATTTACCGTCATTTGTCGGGTTAATTCCAAGATCAGATGTGTTGATTGCTTTTTCAATGTCTTTAAGAGCAGTAGCATCCCAGGGCTGAATAACGATTGAATGAGCTTCGGGAACAGAAATTGAAGCTATCTGTGCAATAGGTGTAGGTGTTCCGTAATATTCAACTTTAATACCATTTAAAACTGCAGGGTTTGCTCTGCCCGCTCTTACAGACGCCATTTCGTTTGCAAGACTTGCAATTGATTTTTCCATTTTTTCGTTCATGTTATTGAGATTTGTTTTCATGATTATACTCCTTCCTTAATCAACAAGTGTTCCTATTTCTTTACCCATAACCGCATCTAAGATATTTGACGGTTTGTCAAGTCCGAAAACTCTGATGGGAATATTATTATCCATACAAAGGCTTGTAGCCGTTGAATCCATTACGCCAAGACCTCTGTTTAAAACATCAATGTATTTGAGTGAATCAAATTTCTTTGCATCTTTATTGATGTTGGGGTCACTGTCATAAACGCCGTCAACCTTTTTGGCAAGCAAGATAACATCAGCGTTTATTTCCGCAGCACGGAGCGCTGCAGTTGTATCTGTTGAGAAGTAGGGGTTACCTGTACCGCAACCGAAAATTACCACTCTTCCCTTATTAAGGTGAGATTCCGCTCTTCCGCGGATATAGGGTTCTGCTATCTGGCGCATTTCAATGGCTGTCTGAACTCTTGTCTGAACTCCTGCACGTTCCAGTGCATCTGCCATAGCAAGAGCATTGATAACCGTAGCAAGCATTCCCATGTGGTCAGCTCTTGTTCTTTCCATTTTTTCGCCGCTTCTGCCTCTCCAGAAGTTTCCGCCGCCTACAACAATGGCAATCTCAACGCCAATGTCAACACATTTTTTAATGGTTTCCGATATTTCGGAAAGCACATCTTCATTAAGGCCAAATCCCTGTGTGCCGGCTAATGCTTCGCCACTGAGTTTAAGTAAAATTCTTTTGTATTTCGGTTGCATAAGTATTCTCCTTCTGTCAATTTTATTCTATGTATATTTTACTATTATATATTATACAACATATTTGTTTCTCTATCAAGTATTATTTTTGATTTTTTACAGAAAAAAGGTTGCAATGGATTTAAATATTTCTCGCGAAGCACTATCACACTACGAAACGGGCAAACGAGAACCAAGTTTAGATATGTTAAATAAACTTTCTAAATATTTTAATGTTTCAATAGATTATTTAATAAACGGAGAAGATTTTAAAAAATAAATAAAAAAAGAGGAATGCTTTTTTGCACTCCTCTAAAAATACATATTTTCAGCTTATTTGCTTGCCATTTTTTCAACTTCTGCTGCGAAATCGTCTTCTCTTTTTTCAAGACCGTCGCCTTTTTCGAATCTAACGTAGTCAAGAAGTTTAACGCCGTTTGCTTCGAGATATTTTTCAACAGAAACTTTGTCGTCTTTAACGAATTTCTGCTGAAGGAGACAGCTTTCTTCGAAGAATTTGTTGATTTTACCTTCAACCATTTTTTCAAGAATGTTTTCAGGTTTGCTTGCATTCTTGGGATCTTCTTTGATCTGAGCAAGAATGATGCCTTTTTCATGTTCAACATCTGCTGCAGGAACAACAGATTTGTCTCTGTATGTCGGGTTCATAGCTGCAATCTGCATTGCTGCATCCTTAGCTGCGTCAACTGCTGCGCTTGATGAAAGGTCAGCTTCAACTTTTACCATTACGCCGATTTTACCTTCGCCGTGAATGTAAGTTACAACATTACCTTCATATCTTGCGAATCTTCTGATGTTCATGTTTTCGCCGATTGTAAGGATTTTTTCTCTGAGCATTTCCTCAACAGTGAGTTCACTTTCAGGATATTTAAGTGCTTTAAGAGCATCAACGTCTGCAGGGTTTTCTTTTGCAACTACGCCTGCGAGAGTTTTAACGAATGTTTTGAAGTCTTCGTTTTTAGCAACGAAGTCTGTTTCACTGTTAACTTCGATAACAGCACCGATGCTGCCATTGTCGTATGCTTCAGCAAAAACAAGACCTTCAGCGGCAATTCTGCCTGCTTTTTTTGTTGCAGCTGCGAGACCTTTTTCTCTCAGCCATTCAATAGCTTTATCCATATCACCGTTTGCTTCAGCGAGGGCTTTTTTACAGTCCATCATACCGCAACCGGTCATTTCTCTTAATTCTTTTACTGCTGCTGCTGTAATCATCTTAAGATACCTCCCGTAATTATTCTGCTGCGTCTTCAGCCTCTTCGGCTTTGTCAGTCATCTGTTCGCCCTGTCTGCCTTCGAGGATAGCGTCAGCCATAGCGCCCGCGATAAGCTTTACGGCTCTGATAGCATCATCGTTACCGGGGATTACATAGTCAACTTCATCAGGGTCACAGTTTGTGTCAACAATTGCAACTACAGGGATGTTAAGTCTTTTAGCTTCAGCGATTGCAATTCTTTCTTTTCTGGGGTCAACAACGAACATTGCACCGGGAACACCCTTCATGTTCTTGATACCGCCCATGAATTTTTCGAGTTTTTCAATCTCGCCTTTGAGTTTGATAACTTCTTTTTTGGGGAGAAGATCAAATGTACCGTCTTCTTCCATTTTGTGAAGCTGCTCAAGTCTTTCAATTCTTTTTTTGATAGTTTTGAAGTTTGTGAGCATACCGCCGAGCCAACGGTTGTTAACATAGTACATGCCAACTCTTTCAGCTTCTTCTTTAATAGCGTCCTGAGCCTGTTTTTTAGTTCCTACGAAAAGAACGTCTTTACCTGCTTCGGATACTTCGCGGATGAAGTTGTAAGCTTCTTCAACTTTTTTTACAGTTTTCTGGAGATCTATGATATAGATTCCGTTTCTTTCTGTAAAAATGTACTCCTTCATTTTCGGGTTCCATCTTCTTGTCTGATGTCCGAAATGTACACCTGCTTCAAGCAGCTGTTTCATTGATACTGCTACCATAATAAACACCTCCGTTTAATTTTCCTCCATTTCCGTCATCTCTGCGAGGGACCCGGCATGTAGCAGTTTTCCGGGCAACGCCTGCAAATAGGAAATGTGTGTATTTTTCAACTCACGTATTATATCACAAATATTTCTGTAATGCAAGACTTTTTTTAAAATTTTTAAAATTATTTTTCCGAGTGAGTTTTATCATTTTTTGCCGGGGCAAAAACAAGGTCGTCCACATCGCCCGTTTCTGCCTCAAAATAGTCTTTATATATGAAATCATAACTTTCTTCCATGATTTTTTCTTTTTCTTCCATTTCAACTTTCCTTTCCAAAATAAATATATATTCTCCTATCTTATGTTCAGTATATTCAAAAAATTAAAAAAATTTTCCCAAAAACCGCGTCAAACTATTGCAAATTAAATTATTATATGATAAAATATTTACATTATTATATTTTGAAAGGGGTATCTCTTCATGGATAACAGCTTAAAAAACAAGCTGGAAATAACTGCTTACAAGATCAGAAAAAATGCTCTTACAGCAGTTCACAGCGCAGCCTCCGGTCATCCGGGCGGTTCACTTTCTATTGCAGAAATTATGTCGGTTTTATACTTCAAACAGATGAATATAGATCCGAAAAATCCTAAATGTGCTGACAGAGACCGTTTTGTAATGTCAAAAGGTCACTGTGCTCCCGCACTTTACGGAACACTCGCTGAACGCGGTTTCTTCCCTGTGGAAGACCTTAAAACTTTCAGACAGGCAGACAGCTATCTTCAGGGTCATCCTGATATGAAAGGCGTTCCGGGCGTTGATATGTCAACAGGCTCTCTCGGTCAGGGTATCTGTGCAGCAAACGGTATGGCTCTTGCTGCAAAACTTGACAACAAAGATTACCGTGTATACGCTATTCTTGGCGACGGCGAACTTGAAGAAGGTCAGGTTTGGGAAGCAGCTATGTTTGCTCCTCATTACAAACTTGACAACATCACAGCTTTTGTTGACCTTAACCTTCTCCAGATTGACGGTGACGTAAGACAGGTTATGAACCCCACTCCCGTTGATGCAAAATTTGAAGCTTTCGGCTGGAATGTTATTGTTATTGACGCTCACGATGTTGAAGCTATCGACAATGCAATTGAAACAGCTAAAACAGTTAAAGGCAAACCTACTGTTGTTATTTGCAACAGCACAAAAGGTAAAGGCGTTTCCTTCATGGAAAACCAGGCAGGATGGCACGGCAACGCTCCCAACGACGAGCAGTTTGCTCAGGCTATCGAAGAACTTGATGCTGCAATCGCTAAACTTGGAGGTGCTAACTAATGGCTGACGTTAAAAAAATTGCTACAAGAGAAGCCTACGGTATGGCTCTCGCAAAATTCGGCGACAAATACGACATCGTTGTTATGGACGCTGACCTTTCCAAATCAACAAAAACAGACACATTCAAAAAAGAATTCCCCGACCGTTTTATAAACTGCGGTATTGCGGAAGCAAACATGGTTTCAACAGCAGCAGGTCTTGCTACTTGCGGCAAAACAGTTTTCGTTTCCACATTTGCAATGTTCGCGGCAGGTCGTGCTTTTGAACAGATCAGAAACGCTGTTTGTTACCCCAACCTCAACGTTAAAATCGGTGCTACACATGCCGGCATTTCCGTTGGTGAAGATGGTGCAACACATCAGCCTATCGAAGATATCGCTCTTATGCGCGCAATCCCCAACATGGTTGTTATCAGCCCTGCAGACGCTGTAGAATCCATCGCAGCAGTTGAAGCGGCTATCAAACATAACGGACCTGTTTACTTAAGATTCGGCAGACTGGGCGTTCCCAC
This sequence comes from Clostridia bacterium, assembly GCA_045656205.1. Taxonomy (GTDB): domain Bacteria; phylum Bacillota; class Clostridia; order RUG12999; family RUG12999; genus RGIG7450. Next base: position 12,646 of record JAZOQS010000005.1, read on the forward strand.
AATCAACGACGAAGCTACATATAAATTCGAAATCGGTAAAGGCGTTCAGCTTAAAGACGGCTCTGATGTAACAATCATCGCAAACGGTCTTATGGTTCCCGATGCTCTTACAGCTGCTGATATGCTCGCTGAAGAAGGCATCAACGCAAGAGTTATCAACATCCACACCATTAAACCTATCGACGAAGACATCATCGTTAAAGCTGCTGAAGAAACCGGTGCTATCGTAACTGCTGAAGAACACAACATCATCGGCGGTCTTGGTAGTGCAGTTGCTGAAGTTCTTGCCGAAAAATGTCCTGCTCCGCTCGTAAGAGTTGGTATTAACGACAAATTCGGCAAATCAGGTAAACCTGCACAGCTTCTTAAAGAGTACGGTCTTACACCCGAAAATATTGTTGCAAAGGCTAAAGAAGCTATCGCTAAAAAGAAATAATAGAAGCGGCTGCAATGCAGCCGCTTTTTAAAATTGAGGTGAAAAAATGATAGATTTTCTCTTATATCTTCAGAACTTTTCAACTCCGCTTATGGACAATTTATTTCTAGGCATTTCCGCTTTAACGGGTGAGTTTGTATATCTTGCCGTACTTGGCGTGATTTACTGGTGTATTGACAAGGACAAGGCATATTATATAGGAATATTTCTTTTCCTGTCCTTTTCGCTCAACACAATGCTCAAAAATATTTTCTGCATCCCCCGTCCTTACACTTATTCATCTGTCAGACAAATTGATGTAAGCACAGGGTACGGATATTCATTCCCAAGCGGACACGCACAGATGTCCACTACATTTGCAGGAATGTTTTCTGCAGTTTACAGAAAAAAATGGATGTATATTGCTGGAGCACTTCTTGTAATTCTGACCGGATTTTCCAGAATGTATCTCGGCGTACATACACCGGCGGACATTCTGTGTGGAATATCTATTGGCCTTTTACTGACAATTATCGGCTTGGCAGCAAAAAACACAAAGCATACAAAACTTCTGGCTGTTGCTACATTTTTGTTTATGCTCGGTGTTTCTCTTGTGTTCGGCACAGAGGATAATCTGAAAATTCTTTTCTTCGCTGCTGGTTTTGTGTCGGGCAATATAATAGAAGAAAAATATATCGGATATAAAATCCCCGAAAAGATTAAACCGCGATTAATCGGGGCTATTGTGGGACTTGTGTTTACAATTGCTATAAATATAATTTTAAAAGCAGCAGGACTCACTTTCATCCGATATCTACTTCTCGGACTGTTTATGACAATTCCCGTACCATATTTTATAAAGAAGATAGACAAATAAAAAAACCGATGCAAACGCATCGGTATTTTTTTATGATAAAAGTTCTTTGATAACGGCGTTTAATGCTTTTCCGTCACACTTGCCTTTTACTTTAGGCATAATAGCGCCCATAACCTTACCCATGTCACGCATGGAGGTTGCGCCGGTTTCTGATATAACTTGCTTGGCTATTTCACGCATTTCCTCATCGGATAACTGCTCGGGCAGATAGGGCATTAAAATCTCTATTTTACGCTTAACCTCGTCAATGAGATCCTGCCTGCCGCTCTTTTCGTAGTCGGGCAATACATCTTTGTATCTTTTAACTTCTTTAGCTATAATTTCAACAACACCGTCATCATCTAAAACGACCTTGTTGTCTTTTTCATGTTGTAGAATTGCTGCACGGACAAGCTGAACAGTATCCTTTTTAATGGTATCCTTGTCCTTCATTGCGGATTTCATTTCATCCAGCAGGACATTTTTAAGTTCCATTATTTAAACTTCCTTTTTCTTGCCGCTTCTGATTTCTTTTTGCGTTTTACGCTGGGTTTTTCATAGTGCTCTCTTTTTCTGAGTTCTGAAAGCACACCCGATTTTGCACATGAACGCTTAAATCTGCGAAGAGCGCTCTCTAAGCTTTCATTTTCTTTTATTCTGATTTCTGACATAATTTCCCCTCCCTCCGAAATTTAACGATAAACAGAAAATACGTCAAAAGTAAATAGCTTAAAATTATACCATTAAACATTATATAACTTTGAGGCATATTTGTCAAGTGCTGACCGCTTCTTTTTTTTGTGAAATTTTTTTCACATTCCGGAGGTTGTTATTTTTTTAAACATAAAGTTTAATATACTTAACTTTTCAGATTAAAAATCAAAGTATATTAAACTTTTACTGAAAAATAATTGTCACTGCATAAATAGCTGTTTTTACTTTATTTTTAAAGGGTTTACGGCATTTTATTCTTTTGGCTATAAAGATGAAAAAATCGTTTTTTTCTATTTTTTTGCGTTTTAGAGATTTTTTTTGCAAAAATCTATTGACATGTGCCAACAAAAATTGTAATATTATAATAGTTTATTATGTACAAAAAGAGGTGTATCCGTTGGCAAAATCTTTCATTCATCTTGAAAACATCACAAAAGAATTTGACGGTGAGGTTATTTTAAATAACATCACTCTTGACATATACAAACATAAATTTATAACCTTGCTGGGGCCCAGCGGTTGCGGAAAAACTACAACTTTGCGTATTATAGGCGGATTTGAAATGCCTACAAGCGGCAAAGTTTTTTTCGATGGTGCAGATATGACCGATGTACCACCATATAAAAGACCGGTTAATACGGTTTTCCAGAGATATGCCCTTTTCCCTCATATGAATGTTTATGAGAACATTGCTTTCGGTCTGAGAATAAAAAAGATGCCGGAAGCAGACATTAAGAAAAAGGCATCG
>JAZOQS010000006.1:0-10671 GCA_045656205.1 Clostridia bacterium
GTTAATATCTTAAAAGCGGAACATTAACTATTATACACACTTTAATATCATTTGTCAACCCTTTTTTTAAATTTTTTTAAAAAATTTTTAATTTTTTTATTTTTCCAGTATTTCACGTATCTCTTCAGCGCTGATATCGTACGATTTGTTGCAGTAATAACAGGTCAGCTGGGTGCCGCCTTCCTTTTCTAAAATATCTTCAAGTTCTTCTCTCCCAACACTTATAAGCGCGCGCTTGATACTTTTTTCGTCACATGTGCATTTATATGCAGGAGCAAATTCTTCCGTTACCTGAATTTCAAATCCATCGAGAACTTTCTCTATTATATCTATTATATCCATACCACCGTCCAACATATTTGTAACGGACGGAATATCCTTGATATTTTCTTCAAGCTTTGAAATTTCTTCCTCTGTTGCATCGGGCATAAGCTGAACAATATATCCGCCCGCCGCACGGATGGTATAGTCCCTGTCCACAAGTACACCAAGCGCCACCACAGACGGAATCTGTTCTGACGCCGCAAAATAATATGTCAGATCGTCCGCTATTTCCCCGCTTTGAAGCTCAACCCTGCCAACATAGGGTTCGCGCATTTTAAGGTCGCGTACAACCGTCAGATAGCCGTTTCCTATTGCTCCGCCAACGTCAAGCTTTCCATTGGGCTTTAAAGGCAAATCAACAGCATTATTGAGCACATATCCGCGTACCTCTCCTTTGTTATTACCAACCGCAACAATACCCTCAAGCGGTCCGTCTCCGCGCAGCTGAATGGACAAAGTTTCATTATCACCTTTAAGCATTGTTCCCATCATGGCGGTTGCAGTAAGTGTGCGACCAAAAGCCGCACTTACAACCGGAGTTGTATTGTGCAGTTTATGAGCTTGGTTGACAACAGATGTTGTAACCGCTCCAAAAAATCTTATTTTACCGTTTTTTTCGTTTCCTCTAATAATAACGTCTTTCATTTTATCCTCGTTTAATATTGCATAGCTTTTTTAAGTGTTTCTGCCGTTTCTTTATCCTTTATGAGTTCAAGCAGTTTAAATCCAAAAAGATGGGCTGTTCCTGCTCCTCGTGAAGTTACAACATTTCCGCTTACAACTACCGGCAAATCAGATATTTCCGCTCCCTCCAGTTTATCTTCAAAACCGGGATAGCAGGTTGCCTTTTTACCTTTAAGAAGTCCAAGCTGACCAAAAACTGACGGTGCTGCACAAATTGCAGCAATAGTGCATTCCGCCTTTTTCAGTATATCACAAAGCGGCGCAAAATTACCAAGATTTAAAGTTCCCGGCATTCCCCCCGGAAGAACAAGCATCTCCGCATCATCAGAGACCTTATCAAACAGAATATCTGATTTGACCTTTATTCCGTGAGCTCCGCAAACCTCATAGTCTTCAGTTATACTAACTGTTTTAACATCTATATCTGCTCGTCTTAATATATCTACCGGCGCAAGAGCTTCTATTTCCTCAAATCCGTCGGCTAAAAACACGTAAACCATATTTTCCTCCTAAAAAATCCTTATATAATTTTTCTGCAGAGGATTTTCCTTATCCCCTGTCTGTCCTACAAAAAGTCTCATATCGTCGATTTTTTCATCAAGACTTTTTATCATAATTGTGGGAATTCTCTTTATCTCTATCGCTCTTGAATAAAGAGTCTGATTGAGCAGACTGTGCAGCGGTGCAAAAATCACCGTGCGGTCTATCTGACTGCCGTGGAGGTATATAAACTCCAAAACCGCATTCAGGCCTTCTTTCCCCGTATATGCAATCTCGTCCGCAAAAATGGTTCTGTCCGACAAATCATAAACGATATATCCGGACGGATTATCATTTTTATCATAAAAAATATACACTCCACCCGATTCTAGACTGTACTGGTCAATTATATCAATAAAATCCTTTTCCGTTCTTTTTACATAGCCATCATATTCCTTGCAAAAAGCAGAGTATATTTCCGCCATGTCATCAGCATCAGCTTTGCCTGCTTTTTTCGCTATGCAGCTACTTTTCTCCGGTTTAAAATCACCTGGCATATAAGAAAACTCCAGACGTTCGTAACAGCTCGTATATCCGAATTTTTCGTAAAAATTATCTATTGACGGAGTTAAAAGCGCAAACTTTTTCCCTCTTGATTTTGCTATTTCCTCTGCATGGTTCATAACCATGCTCGCAAGCCCTTTTCCGCGGAATTCCGGAACTGTTGAAACACCCGCGATATATGTGCAGGGATAAACCTTGCCGCGTATTGCAACATCAAAATCAAGAAGTTGCAGTGCCGAAAGCACCTTGTCATCTTCTATTGCAGCAACTGTGTTTTCAGGGCGGAAAACATTGTCATAATACCAGCTGAGGTAAGGATCGGCATCATAAAAGCAATAATTCCACAAATCCTTTACCTGCTGTTTATGTTTCATTTTAACTGTTGTAATTTTCATTAGAGTCAAATCCTTTTCGCCGTAATTTTTTCAAGCAAGGTTGTTGGCTGATAGGAAAGTTTTGCTTTTCTCAGTCCCTCAATTCCCAAGTCTTCTTCGCGGTTTACAAGTTTCACATCCGGAAACTCGTTTTCCAGAAACATCTGATTTATCGCCGCATAAGCTCCTTTAACGGATGGATCTGCCTTTTCAACATGGATAATAACAGTTCCGAAATTATTTTCACCCACCGTAAGAGCAACAATTTCATCGTCAACCGTTAAAAAGGCTCCTGTCAGACCCAACTCAAAATATCTACCAAACATTCTTTCAGCAGCGATATATTCTTCCATTTCAGGGTCGCTGTTGCGTTCTTTTATCCATTCAAGAGTCCGGTTTTTGCAGCGCTCAATATTTTCCGGAGTAATTTTATTGTAGGTATAATCATATGTGTTTTTGAACGTGTTCAAATGATTCTTTTTTGTGTGATATTTTTTGCCCTGAAGATTTATCAGGTCGGGCACAGAATATACATAGTCAAAAAACTCTCTGTTTTCCTCAAACGCAAATTTCCCCGGCATCAGTTTTTCAAGTTCTTCTGCATCTTCTTTAAGAAGTTTTCTGATTGAATAACTGCCATACTTCTCAAGCATAAACTCATCAAGCCTATGCAAAACCTCTTTTTTATCTCCCTGGCCGACAGGGAGATGAAGATATTCCCCTATTGGGTCATACCCTGCAAAAACGACCAGAAAACCGTCTACAATATCATATCTCATATTGTATCCGGCTTTCCACATGTAAAGATTGGAAAAACATACTTCCTGTGATATTCTTTTGTCCTTTTCAAAAAAACTGTTAAACAGTTTTTTATCTTTTGCTTTAATTTCTTTCGGGCTAATCATTGTTTCTCATCTTAAATTCAGAAAATGCTCGGCATTTTCTTCCATCATTTCTATATATTTTTCTCCCAATTTGCGGCCTATGAGCTGACATGCTATCTGCACAAAATTGGCACGAATCCCCATGTTATGCGCATCCGAGCCCATTACTTTTATTTTGCCTTCAGATATCAGTTTGTATGCAAAATCGCGTGTTTTGGGACTTATCAGCGACGCCGCATTCACTTGTCCTGCAAGGCCGTAAGAAAAAAGACGTTCATAGTCTGCTTCATCCGCTACATTCTGATACCGTTCGGGATGCGCGAGGACAATATCATATCCTTTTTCCACAAGAAAATCAAGTCTTGAAAAAACGTCATCATCCCATTTTTTTCGCGGCATTTCAACGAGCATTGTATTGGTACCTGAAATCAAAAGCTTGTCTAAGTCCGGTTCATTAAATATTTTTTCGGACAAGTGGACCTCAAATCCCAGAACAACCTCTGGAATTCTAAGCCCGTTCTTTATAAAGAAGTTTTCCACTTTCCGATACATTTTTTCCCGTTTGACAAGCATTTTGTCAGTTTTCTTATCAAAATAGAAATGAGGGGTTGCAACTGATATTTCAATTCCCTGCCGCTGGCTTTCCTGTAGCATGGCGGCTGTCATTTTAGTTGTTCTTGAACCGTCGTCTATCCCGGGCAACAGGTGTGCATGAAAATCAATCATTGCCATTCCCCCCATTATGCATTTTTATTTTTTCTTTTTATTTTTGTCTTCCTGTTTTATATCCTTTTCTACTTCCTGTTCATATTCTTCAAGTTCTTTCTCTACATCTCCGTATCCGTAACCATAACCGGTTCTGTATGTGTTAAACAGTTTATCATATACGTTGAACGCAGGAGATTTATCCCTCTTACTTTTTTCTTCGTTATAATAGTAATAATATCCGTATTTATAGTCAAATGCATATCCGGTTCCAACATTGAACACACGAATGTCATTGAGTACGGTACCTATAATATTTGCGCCTGCTTTTTTAAGCTTTTCAATTGTTTCGTTAATAACCTTGATTCTTGCAAAATACTGTTTTATAACAAGCATAAGCCCATCAGCATATTTAACGATTACCGATGTGTCCGCAACGATGTTTGCCGGAGAAGAGTCAAGGATAATATAGTCATAGTCAGACTTGTTAAACCTCGAAAATGCCATTTCAACCTTAAGTGCGGTAAGGATTTTTGCTGTTGCACTTGTCGCTCTTACACAAGGCAGAATATCAAATCCGAATCTTTCGTCTTTCATAACGTTGTCCTGAAGTTCTTCACCTTTAAGTACGGCTTCGATACCGCCTAATGAACCTGTATCAAGAGCAAGCTGACGAACAATGTTAGGCTTTTTCATATCAAGGTCAACAAGAAGAACTTTATACCCCATATCGCTGAGCGCTGAAGCCATATTTATTGATGTGGTTGATTTACCTTCTGCAGCAATGGTACTTGTAACAATCAGTTTGTAGGGGCGGACATTGTGAGCCTGGTTTTTAAGAACCGCCGCCAGCATAAAGTTGGATTCCACAAACCCCTGGTTTGCCTCACCCGTATGCAAATAGTTTTTATTGGTTTCATTTGTAGCTGTGGAGTGAGGAACTTCGCCAAGAACCATTTCCCCTATTTTGTTTTCTATGTCCTCAGCATTTTTAACTTTCATTACAAAGAAGTTTAAAAGAACTATAATTATTGATATAAGAAGGAATCCTACTATACCTATAATTGTCATATACTGAACAGTCTTCGGAGGTTCCGGCTGAGTCGGGAGTCCTGCATAGTCAAGCACGTTAACGCTACCCGCTTCAACAACCTCCATCATTACTTCAGGCGCAACCCGAATAACAGCATTGGCAATATTTTTCGCCATATAGGGGTCTTTATGGCTTACCTTGAGGTAAACAACCTGGCTGTCTTCCCCTATGGTTACTTCCATCATATCTTCCATTGCGCCAAGCGCCACGTCAATGTCAAACTCATCCATAACATATTTGGAAATTTTCTCACTCTGGAGGATTCTTGTATATGTAGGAATAAGATTTTGTGTCAGTGCAGCGTCAATTGTGGTTCCTGCCTGAAGCAGCGTTTCACTTTTGGAGTTCACAACCATTGTTGCTGTTGCAGTGTATTTTGCCTCATATGTAATGTTACTGAACATATATCCTGTCAGCGCGAACAGAACCGTAACAGCAATTACAACCCATTTCCATTTCATTATCCAGAAGAGGATATCTGATAAATCTATCGCAAAGAAGATGCTCTTTTTATTATCCATTTCTATTTCACCCTCCTATTATTCATCAGATTCCGGAAGCTCTTCCGGCACAAATTCATAAACAATACTGCAAGCTCTGCCTGCCGCAAAATGAACAGTTATAACATAGCCGTCGTTAATCCACTGGCTTACAATTTCAACATTTCCGTTCTGAAACTCGGAATTATAAAATTCTACGAGTTCTTCGATCATTTTATAATCGTCTTTCACTTTCTTGTTGTCAATGATGTTATCTTCATTTTTGTATATTTCCGTTGTGCATTCACCATATTTCAAATGCAAAGCTCTCATAACATACAAATATTCTGTATATGTATTGTTACTTTTTGAGTTTACTATTTCATAGTTTGAAATTATTCCGTCCTGAGTAAAAGTATATTTGAGCGTAGACTGATTAATCCAGTTTGAAAGAACCGTATCCTTTGAGGAAGAGGGCATAAAGAATACTTCTTCTTTAGTACTTACGTCCAAAAGAGCTTCCCTACTTTCGCTATAGAGAACATCTTCAATAGACATTCCTGCTTCAACATTTTCAGCAAGGAACAAATCGTTATAATATTTACTTCTTTTTACGTCTTCACGTTTTATCTGGTTTCTTACATCCGGGAAAGTATTATAATACAGTTCCGCATTGTCCCCGCTGGGGTAAAAAATTCTACCCATTCCTTTGCTCTCGCAACCGGTTAAAACAAACATACAAAAAACCATCAAAAAAGCTATATATTTTTTCACGTTTTTTACCTCCCACTATCTATACGTATACGTTCCTGTAATATCAGCCACCTGATGCTTTATTTCATCATCGGTCATATCATCTAACTGTTTCATCATATCAAGGATTTTGTTATAAAGCTCTTCTCTGTCAATTTCAACCGGTTTTGCAATATATATTCGTTTGTGCTTGGTTGAAATCATATTTTCCGAGGTCATATAGAGTTCTTCATAAAGCTTTTCACCCGGTCTTAGTCCTACAATTTCAATTTTCATGTCCTTACCCGGTGTATATCCCATAAGCTTAATCATTCTTTCTGCAAGCTCGTATATTTTTATCGGTTTGCCCATATCAAGAACAAACACCTCACCGTTTTCGGCATATACACCAGCCTGGAGAACAAGGGACGCCGCTTCCGGAATTGTCATAAAGAATCTAGTTATGTCCTTATGAGTTACTTTCACCGGACCGCCGTTTTTAATCTGTTGTTTAAATATCGGAATTACACTTCCGTTACTACCCAGAACATTACCGAATCTGACTGCAACAAACTCTGTTCTCTGTTTATCGTTAAATGTCTGAATCATCATTTCGCAGACACGCTTTGTCGCACCCATAATATTTGTGGGGTTAACTGCTTTATCGGTAGAAATCATTATAAATCGTTTAACCCCGTATTTTACAGATGCCTGAGCAACATTAAATGTGCCGAATATATTGTTTTTTACGGCTTCTTTAGGAGAATCCTCCATCAGCGGAACGTGTTTGTGCGCTGCCGCATGGAACACAATATCCGGTCTTACTTTCTTAAACACTCCGTCAATCGCAATTTTATCTCTCACCGTTGCAATCATAACAGAAATATCTGTTTCCGGATATTCTCCTTTAAGTTCAAGCATAAGTTCATATGCATTATTTTCGTAGTTATCAAGAATAATTATCTTTTCCGGTTTATATTTTATTACCTGACGGCATATTTCGCTTCCTATACAGCCTCCGCCGCCCGTAACCATAACTTTTCTTCCGGCAATATAGCCGCCGATTTTATCATTTTCAAGTTCAATCGGGTCTCGATACAGCATATCCTCTATCTGGATATCTCTCGCCTTGCTTGTAATACTTTCGCTGGCAGATTTTGTCATAATTCCTTCTCGCGGAATTATTTTCGTCTTAATTCCCGTTGCTTCACATTTCTCAACCACCCCGGCAAGAACATTTTGTTCCACACTTGGGATTGCAACAAGAATTTCATTGACTTTATTATCTGCACAAATCTTTTTGATGTCGTTCCTGGTTCCAAGAACCTTTACTCCACCAAGAATACATCCAAGTTTGCTGACATCATCATCAATTATTCCCACGATGTCATATGTATTTCTGAGGCTTATCTCTTTAATACAAAGTTCTGCTGCCGACCCAGCTCCCACAATAAGAAGTTTGGGCAGAGCCTCCGTCTTTGCTTTTCCGTGACGGGTTTCATGTGTTATTTTCACAACTATTCTGTTAAACAAAACGATATTTGTTATGGTTATGAGAAGCATGATATTCATTCTGAACGAAATATTAAGTTCCATGCTAAACAGAGCCGTTATTATCATCTCAATCACATAAGTGGCAATTCCACCTGTTATGCAAGCAAGACCAAGTCTCATATAATTTTTCATATCTGCGTGAGACCACAGAATATCATTCGTTTTAAAGAGTGCAAATGTAACAAGGTAGACCACAAGCGTCAGAAGACCGAATGCCGGCACCTTATTATACATAATATTAAAAAAGATTGATCTATCATAAACAAGCGCAGCCGCAATAAGGAATCCTGCAATTATACAAACTGCATCATTGAGTATAATTTTCAAGCGCCTGTGTTTGCCAAAAAATTCTTTCATATCTACACTTTCCTTTGTTTGACATCAGTCATTTTTCAGGGATAGTCCATTTAATATGTCACAATTTCATAATCTATACAATTATATCACAAAATAATGTGCATTTCAACTTTTTTATTAAAATTATAACGTAAAAATTTTACCTGCAGAAACATGAAGAGTTTTATTGCAAAAGTCAAGTGCCGCTTTTTTGTGTGATATAATAATACACGTTTTTTCCGTCATATTTTTTATATTCTCTAAAACCTTATTTTCTGTTTCGGCATCAAGCGCGCTTGTAGCTTCATCAAGAAGAAGTATGGGTGCATCATAAATGAGGGCTCTGGCTATTGCAAGTCTTTGAACCTGACCTTCCGAAAGACCAAGCCCGCGTTCACCAACAACAGTATCAAGCCCATCTTCCGTATTGCTGATGAAATCCCATATTTCCGCAAGTCTTGCGCATTTTTCTATTTCTTCATCAGTTGCATCTTCATTTGAAAACTTAATATTATCTCTTATTGTCCCCGAAAGAATCATATTTCCCTGTGGAACATAGGAGAACAACCTGCGCGTTTTTTTGTCAGCACTGTATTTTCTTCCCCCGGCAACTATTTCAATTTCACCACCGGTCGGAGCAATCATTCCCAACAGCAGTTTTATAAGCGTACTTTTTCCCGCTCCCGATTCTCCGGTGACAGCCACAAACTCATTTCTATTTATTTCAAACGAAACATCTTCAAGCACAACATTTCCGCAGGCATATCCAAAGGTAACACTGTCAGCTTTAATTTTTTCAAACATTTCGGTTGAAACTTCTGTTTCATTCTTAGTCTGTTCATCTGCCAGATTTTCAAGTTCCATTATTCTCTCAGCCGATGCCATCATAGAATAAATCTGGGGCATAACGGACGAAAGTCCCATAAATGGTGATTGTATTTGATTTATAAGCTGCAAAAATGCCGTCATTGTACCGACCGTTATCATTCCAAGTGAAAGTCTGTAAGCCCCCCACGCGAGTGTTGCATAATAAACAGCCGAAAACACAAGAAAGAGTCCCGAAGAAGCAAGTATACTAATGGTATTTCTTTTTATTTTAAGTTTGTACGCCACTTTCTGCAGCAAACCCGATTTTGTGCCAATAAATTCTTCACTGCCGAAGGATTTAATCATCAGCATATTTTGCAGACTTTCCTGCATAAATGCACTGGTTTTCCCCTCGGCTTCCTGAGTTTTTTTATGTAATGATTTCATTCTTTTGCTGTATAATGTTGCCGCAAAAATTACCGGCGGACCAACCGCAACAGCAACAAACGCAAATGTCCGGTCAAGCATAAACATAGCAAAAAATGCACTTACAAGCTTTGTAATAAGTGAAAAAACACTTGGCAGAATTGTAGAAACTCCGTTTACCACAATGCTGACATCACTGTTAATTCTGTTTAAAAGTTCACCCGAGTGGTGAGCAGATATACTCTGCCAATCTTTGCTCAACAGTTTCGAAAACACTCTTTGTTTCATAGTTACCGTAAGCTTTCCCGAAAGTCTGGCTTTTATGTTGCTGGATATTGCCATAAAAACAAGCTGCAGTGCAACAATCCCGAAAAGCATCACACTTTCCCGTGAAAAACTGCCGTGTCTTGCTCCCGTTGCAACGTCAATAACATCCTTTGATGACAGTGCAAGACGCACGCCCAGAACAGAAACTATAACACTTGCAAGGATTACAAAAATCAGTTTTGCATAAATACTTACAGAATTTTCAGCTATCCATATTAAGGCGCTTTTCTTTAGTTTTTTCATATAACTTTCCCCCTGCAAAGAACAAGAGTGAGGCAATAACCGCCCCCGCAAAATCTATAAACACATCACTCAGACTTCCCGCCCTCCCGGGAGAGAAAATCTGAATTGTTTCGTCAAAAAATCCGACAGCCATTGCATACACCGGGCTTATAACTATTCCGGGAAGTCTTTTGATGACATAAACTTTTAAAAGAAGATTTATCAATATCCCAAGAATAAAAAACAGCGTAATATGTGCAATTTTTCTTACAATACCATCAAGTCTTGAGAAATCTTTTTTCGCAAGCATTTCAACTCTCTTTTCGGACAAACCTCCGTCAGTATCTGCATCATTTCTGATTTGTTCTTCGAGTTGTTCTCTGGTTTTTACTTTTGTTGTAATCGTGTTGCTGACAACTGTAGATTCCTGTGCATCCTGCAATGAAAATGAAAAAATCAGCATAATATGCAGAATCAAAAGAGACCATATCAAAAGCTTTTTATATATCGGTTTCACGACCGCCGTCTCCTATTTCGGAAATATAAAATGATGGCGCATAGCCTATCTTTTCAGTATATTTTTCTCCTACCAGACGGATAAATTCATCAACTGCGTCATCCTTTACAATACTAACGGTGCAACCGCCAAAGCCGGCACCTGTCATACGGGAACCTAAAAC
>JAZOQS010000007.1:0-6881 GCA_045656205.1 Clostridia bacterium
TATCCTTACGGTTATGAGATAACTTTCCCCGGAAAGCCGGAGTTTAATTTTGACACATCAAGCGTAATGACAAGGGCATCCTTTGCCGGCATTGATTTTACTGTTACCAAAGAATATTCTCCTTACGAAGATGCAGTGAAATACGTTGCAGAATATACCAACCGCTATATGATGGATCCCAGATTTATCGAGGAAAACAATATCACCATGCACAGGGATGAAACTGTGCCCGACGGTGATTATAACATTCAGTATATTATCTTCACACGCAACGCACCCGAAACCACAATCCACAAAAAGAATACATATGCCCACATTTATCTCTTCGGTGACGGACAGATGTATTTCAGGCTTACTTTCAATGCAGATAAGTATTCCGAAGAATTTGATAAAATTGTAACCTCTGTTGCAACATCGGTAAAAAACATCATTCCGATTGGCAAACCCGGATTTTATCTGGACTATTACCCTGTTATCCCCGATAACTGGAACGAGGAAACCGCGCGCACATACCAAAACATCTGCAATCGCACAACTCCCGCCTGGGGTATATTCTGCCCCCAGAGCGTTAAGGATGATAAGCTTTACAAAATCAACAGTGTTGAAGAAAAAATAGAAAACAACTTCGCAGTTGCACTTGATTATATGTATTTTGGCGAGGAAGTGCCCATTGCCGGAATGAAAACCGCTTATGAGCAGGGCAAACTTGTTGAGCTTACAATGCAGATTTCAACCGTAATGCACTTAAACCTCAACGGATACAATCCTTTCTTTGAAGTTCTGGACGGAACTCGCGATGATTATATACGTGAAATTGCCCGTGTTCTTCGTGATTTTGAGCATCCGTTTATGTTCAGGCTCAACAACGAAATGAATGCCGACTGGACAAGCTACGGCGGTGCTTGTATAATCAACGAACCGGAGCTTTTCAAAGAAGTATGGATTCATATTTACGAGATATTTGAGGAGGAAGGCGTAAACAACGCCATGTGGATTTTTAATCCCAACGACAGAAACTGTCCTCCCAACGAATACAATCATTTTGTAAATTATTATCCGGGCAACGAATATGTCCATATTTTCGGGGTTACGGGATATAACACAGGTACATATTATGCTGAGGTGTTTGGCGAAGAGTGGCGTGAGTTTGAAACAATTTATGATAATGTTACATCCTCCTGCCAACCTTATTTTTCAAAATTCCCCTGGATTATAACGGAGTTTTCTTCAAGTTCCGTCGGTGGAGATAAGGTAAAATGGATACACAATATGTTTGACGTTATGCCAAAATATGATAACATAAAAATTGCAGTATGGTTCTGCAGTGTGGATTATGATTTCAGGTATGATATTGAAGATAATGTAATCGCGAGACCTTACCTTCTGGACGAAACGCCCGAAACGGCACAAGCTTTCAGAAAAGGTCTTAAAGAATCGGGATACCGATTCACCCCTCTTTTTAAGTAAACAAAAAACCACAGTGAGCAGTTGCTCATTGTGGTTTTTTCTTTTATAATTTTTCCATTTCTGTTCTTACAGCTAAATCCGGATGAATCTTTTCCTCAAAGACTTTATTCTTGTTATAAATTTTCAAGAATTCCTGATAGTATCTTAATCCGAATTCCTTAAGTGACGCTGCATTAAAATGCACATTGTCGGGATTTGGGGTAAGTCCTGTTGCCGGAACAAACTGCATCATTTCATTTTTATCCGCAACATTTTTTATAGCCTCGTTTATGATTCCCGCATTTTTAAATACATCTTTTCTCGGGTTGTCCTTCAGATAATCCCCGAGTGCACCCAAAAGGAATGGTACATCATACAGCCCTGTTTTTCTATGGTAGAAGTTCTTGAAGCAAGTTCTGCCATGTTTGACTGTCCTATAAGTAAAAAAGAATGAATCATTTTCTTCCCCCTCTAACCATAAATCATTCTACATTCAAATATTAACATAATCAATATGGTTTTGTAAATAAATTCACTCACACATGTCGTTTTTGCAATAATTAAATTTCACGGGACATACTAACAAAAACGGGAGGGATTAATTATGAAAAAATCTGTATGGAGTTTGGGCACAAATCTGCCTGAATTTGAGTCTTTGACCGGAGACATTAAAACCGATGTTCTTGTAATCGGAGGAGGTCTTTGCGGACTTCTTTGCGCATATAAACTCAGGCAGGCTGGCGTGGACTATATTCTTGTTGAGGGAAATAAAATTGCACGCGGGATAACAAAAAATACCACTGCAAAGCTCACTTTTCAGCACGGTCTTATATACTCCGGACTTATAAAAAGTTTCGGTGAAGAGATGGCGCGAATGTATCTGTTTGCAAATATGCAGGCATTAAATGAATATGAACGTCTGTGCAAAGACATTTCCTGCGACTTCGAAATCAAGCCTGCATATACCTATTCGATTACCGATATTTCAAAAATTGAGCAGGAGATTAGTGCTGCACATCGTCTCGGTTTTGATGCCAAGTTTTCCAAAACTCCAAAGCTGCCTTTCAGAACCAAAGGAGCTGTAAAATTCGACAATCAGGCACAGTTTAATCCGCTTAAATTCCTTGCAACAATTTCCAAGGATTTAAACATATACGAAAACACCTTTATCCGTGACATTACTCCTCATTCAGCTATATCAGATGGTGGAAAAATTACCGCCAAAAAAATTATAGTTACTACTCATTTTCCCTTTATAAACAAACACGGCAGCTATTTTTTAAAACTTTATCAGCACCGCTCCTATGTGTCCGCATACGAAAATGCCACCCAGCTTGACGGGATGTATGTAGACGAAAACAAAAAAGGAATGTCCTTCAGGAATTACGGCAATCTTTTGCTTATAGGAGGCAGTGGTCATCGCACAGGCAAATCAAGCGGAGCGTGGGAACCCTTGCACTCATTTGCAAAAAAATATTATCCTGTGTCAAATCTTAAGTATGAGTGGGCGGCACAGGATTGTATGAGTCTTGACTTCGTCCCCTATATTGGTCAATATTCAGCTAACACTCCTGATTTATATGTTGCTACCGGATTTAATAAATGGGGATTCACCTCATCAATGGCAGCGGCAGATATTTTAACCGATATGGTTCTGGGCAAAAAAAATGATTTTGCTCCCATTTTCTCTCCGTCAAGAAACTTTTTAAAGCCCCAGCTTCTTGTAAACGGATTTGAGTCGGCACTAAATCTTATAACCCCAACTTCTCCCCGTTGTCCTCACCTCGGTTGTGCACTTAAATGGAACAAGGCCGAGCACAGTTGGGATTGTCCCTGTCACGGGTCAAGGTTTGATAAGGACGGCAAACTTATCGACAACCCCTCAACAGGCGATGCATCTATTGTTGAATAAATATCCCCCCGTATAACGGGAGGTTTTTCATTTTCGGGCATAGCCCTAATACTACTGGCTACGCACAAGTGCGTTTTTTATTGGCCTGCCAGCCATGTAGTTGCTACTTGCTACCCATAAATGGGTTCCTTCTTCGCAGGCTTCCCCTTGAGGGGAAGCTGTCGAGCAAAGCGAGACTGATGAGTTGTTTATTTGTTAATACTGCTGTTTTTCCACCTCATCCGAGTTTTGCTATGCAAAACCCACCTTCCCCTCAAGGGGAATGCTTTCCAACATATTTTGTTTGTGCTATACTTCACTATTTCAAACACACTACTTTTTTCTAAATTCTACTTTATTATTTGTTCACCGGTTAACCTCTTTTGAACCACGCGACTATCGCGTGGTTTTCGTTGTACAAACAAAGCTCCGGGAATACTCGCGGAACTTTATACTTTATTATTTTATTTTTGCTTTTGCAACACGAACGCAAGCACTCATTCCGTAGGGGAAGCCTGTTGCGTTAACCGCAAGCATACCATTTTTCTGAACAAAATCAAGCTTTTCGCCGTTATCCATCCACTCGATGTCAGCAATTTCATCTGTTACATTGCCGAAAGAATAGCTGCCGCAGTAAACTTGCTGACCTGTTGCCGCAACAACATTTTCGTTACCGTTTTTAGCAAGGTCGTAGAAGAAGAGATACAGCTCTTTTTCACCTTTAAGACCAAAGTTTTTGCCAAGACCGGAAACTCCACAGGGTTTACCGTTATAAATTGCTTCGCCGTAAATTTCCATCCATCTACCGATAAGTTTCAGAACCTCTTTCTGATAACCTTCAACTGCACCCTGCTCGGTAGGCCCGATATTGATAAGGTAGTTTGCGCCAACCTTACGGCAGTCACAAAGATTTTCTATAAGTTCTTTGGGTGATTTGAAGTTAAGGTCATTTTTACCAAAACCCCAGTGGTCGTTCATTGTCTGGCACATTTCAGCTGCCAGATATTTTGGCATTCCTTCTCTGTTAAGCGGAGTGGGTCTGCCTCGTTCAAATGTTACAGAGTCAATTTCCGGGTTGCCGGTTTTACCGAGTTCAAAAAGACCGGTATTGTTAATAATCATAGCTTCAGGCTGATATTTTCTGATTGTAGCGTAAAGCTCATCTTCTTTCCAGTCATCGTTGGGTCTGTCCCAGTTACCGTCAAACCAGAGTCCGCCGATTTTACCATAGTTTTTGCAAAGAGTTTCAACACTCTTGCGGAGATATTCAATATATGTTTCAAAATCGTTTTTATAGTCGGGATTCCACCAGTCAAGAGTTGTGTGATAGAACATTGGCATAATGCCATGCTTATTGCATGCGTCCACAAATTCTTTTATAAGGTCTCTTCCTGCCGGGCTGTGCGGAGCATCATACTCGTTAAGACCACAGGTGTCGTAAAGAGAAAATCCCTCGTGATGTCTTGTTGTAAGTGTAATATATTTACAACCTGCATTTTTTGCTGTAAGCACCAGGTCTTCAGCATCGAAATCTTCAGCTGTGAATGTGTCTTTAAGTTTTACATACTCGTTTAAATCAAGCTTTCCGTCGTAAAGAATCCATTCACCTCTGCCGAGTTGTGAATAAAGTCCCCAGTGAACAAAAAGTCCGAGACCGAGTTTTTCAAAATCTGCTATGTATTTTTTAGCTACAGGAATTGCCATATTAAATCCTTCTTGATTATGTTTTCTCGGTATTATACCACTATACGCATCAAAACTCCATATATATTTTGATTAAAAAATATGGATAAACTGACATTATACGAGTGTGCACTTCCACACTCCGATGCCGCTGTCCCCAAAGACATCTTTAAGTTTTTTATCAACCGCATCCTTGGAAACTCCTTTTTTGAGTATTACCTGTAAAAATCCGCCACCGCCTGCGCCGCACACAAGTTTTCCGTCGGTAAACTCATCAATTGATGCAAATATCTGGTCAATGAGTGTGTTTGTGGTACCGGCATCAATTTTTTTGGAAAGCTCCCACTGATAATTCATAAGGTTTGCAAACTCGTCTATATTGCCGCGTTCAAGCTCAAATCTCATAAGTGTTGCAACCTTTTGTATTTCATTGAGTGCATAAAGACTGTCCGGCTCATTGCCGATATACCTGCCCACAACATCACGCAGCAGATTTCTGGCAAGTCGTCTTTGTCCTGTGTATATAAGCGCAAATCTTTCTTCCAGTTTTTCTTTTGTTTCGTCCGGAATTTTCACGCTTTCAACTTTAAGCTGCTGATTAATTCCCGGTGCACTTGTTATATATTTTATACCTTCTGTTACTCCGCCAACCTGATCCTGCCAGCCACCTCCGGTTGACATAATCTGTTCCATGCAAAGTACGTGAGAATACAAATCATCTTCTGTATGCTCTATCCCCATAAATTCAAACACTGCTTTTACACAAGCTGCCGAAAGAATTGACGAGGTTCCGAGCCCACTGCCTTTAGGCACATTGGTAACTTCGCTGTTCATAACAAATCCGCCGCCAAGTCTTGTGAGGATTTCTTTTAAATTTCCGCCTTCTTTAGGAATAATTCCGCACGCTAAAAGACACGCTTTCTGCAATGCAAACGGGTCAAACGGGTCTCCGGTTTTCTGCAGAGCCTCTATTTCTTCAAACTCTCCGTGAACATCCATATCCCTGCTGTCAAAAACAATTTTAAACTCGGGGATTTTTTCAAGCGTTACCTCAACAGGTCGTTTCCCGTCCAGAAGAATTGCCGCATTAAGTACGGTGCCACCGTTTTCTATGCAGTATGGCGGAGTATCCGACCAACCACCGCCCCAGTTTACACGCAGAGGCAGGCTGACAACGTGTTTATCAAGAGAAATTCTGCACTTGTCATTATACTGAAGATTATCAAGAGTAGCATTTAAAATGGTCCGACCGATTGTTTTAAAGCAGGCAGAAAGATACTTTTCTCCCTCTGTGCCTCCAAGAGCCTTGCCGACATAAAAATTCAGTCTCACTGCTCTGCCAAAATCCGCCTTTTCAAGCTGACTGTCAAGCCAGTTTTTCTGAATAGCTGAAAGCTCTTTGTCAATTAAAACATTCTTTGCTTCCGACACACATGTGCCGGCAGAAATAAGCTTTGAAATTCCGTCCATACGCACAAGTTCCTGCATACGGTTGTCCCAGTCAATAATCGCATCGGGATCTGCTTTGTTAAACGCCAGGCAAAGGCTTGATCTTTCTGCATTTTTCCATGAATCAATATCGCCTGTTTCTTTTACAATATTATACAGGTTAAGTGATGACTCAAGGGCTTCATTTATGCTGTCACAAACAGGATATAATGCCGCTGTCCACAAGCTATGTCCCTCATCATCCCAAATTTCCTTTTCATCAAGACCGTTTTTGCTTAAAAATTCAGAAATGGGTCTGCCAAGCAGCATATCTCCTTTAGGGTTATCATCTACGCCAAAAATACGTACAACAAATTTCCCGTCTGTCTGTTTAAGTCCGTGAACAACCACATCATCGGGAATAGTTTTTCCC
>JAZOQS010000008.1:0-3275 GCA_045656205.1 Clostridia bacterium
GAAATCGCCATCGTTCTTAAAACTACTTTCTTTACATTAATTCCAATGTATTTTGCTGTCTTTTCACTTTCACCGACAACAGAAATCTCATATCCTTGCTTGCTGTACTTTAAATAAATGTACAGCACAATCGTAATAAAAACAACAATTAAAATATTGATTAAATACTTTTGGCCGAACAGTGTGGGTAACTGTCCAAATTCCAATGTTCTTGGCGTTCCAGATCCTTTGGGAACCGACCATTCCAATGTGAAAAACGCAACAATCTGAATTGCAATATAGTTCATCATAAGAGTAAACAGCGTTTCATTAGAATTAAAGCGTGTTTTAAAATACGCAGGAACAAGTCCCCACAAGGCGCCTGAAAGAACACTTGCCGCAATCATAACAAGTATCAACAACGGAGTTGGAAGCTTACCTCCAAGAAAAATCATGCAGGTAGCAGTTGCAAGTCCGCCAATCAAAACCTGCCCTTCTGCCCCTATGTTCCAAAATTTCATTTTGAATGCTGGAGTTACTGCAAGAGAAACGCACAGCAAAATAGCAGTGTTCTGAAGCAGGTTCCAGACAAGTCGTGATGTACCGACTGCACCCTCAATCATTGTAAGATACATTTTTACGGGGTTTAACTTTGTAAGAGCAACTGTTATAATACCGGATACTACCAATGCAAGCAGCACTGCGGCAATTCTAATCATCCATGCCTTCCACCATACAATGGCATCTCTTTTTACAATATGGCAAGGAGGGTTATAGAGAGTTGAATATACAAAACGATTCATTTTTTTCATTCTTCGCTACCCCTTTTATTCATATCCTCCACATGAGAAGATTTTGTCATCAAAAGTCCAATTTCTTCTTTGGTGGTATTTCTTCCGTCAACAACTCCGGCAATTCTTCCGGCTCCGATAACCAGAATTCTGTCACACAGTTCAATTAAAACATCCAAATCCTCGCCAGCAAAGATTACTGCTACACCATTTTTCTTTTGTTCATTTAAAAGATTGTAAATCGTGTAAGACGAGTTAATATCAAGGCCTCTGACAGGATATGCTGCCATTAAAACAGTCGGAGATGATGCAATCTCTCTGCCTACAAGAATTTTTTGAACATTCCCGCCAGAAAGTCTTCTTACAGGGGTGCTTGTGGAAGGAGTAACAACCTCAAGGCGTTTTATGATCTCATCAGCCAGTGATTTCGGTGTTTTTCTCTGCAGGAATACAGACTTTCCTTTTTTGTAGCTTCGAAGCATCATATTGTCAACGATGTCCATATTTCCCACAAGTCCCATGCCAAGTCTGTCCTCAGGAACAAAGGCAAGTCTAACGCCCATCTGCCGAATTTCCATCGGAGTTTTATCGCGAAGATTTTCCCCTTTGTTTGTTTTGGGGTCATAATAAATTATTTTACCCTCGTC
Source organism: Clostridia bacterium (assembly GCA_045656205.1). Lineage (GTDB taxonomy): Bacteria > Bacillota > Clostridia > RUG12999 > RUG12999 > RGIG7450. The sequence goes on from JAZOQS010000008.1 coordinate 1,418, forward strand.
AAGATGCTGAAGTCCTGCAATTGCCTCCAAAAGATTACGCTGACCACTTCCTGCAATCCCTGCAATTCCAAGGATTTCTCCCGAACGAGCCGCAAAAGAAACATTATCTAAAACCTTAACTCCCTCACGATTTACACAGCTGATTTTTTCAACAACCAGTCGATCCATACAATTTTGCGGTTCGCTTCTTTCAATATTTAAGGAAACCTTTTTACCCACCATCATTTCGGCAAGCTCGGCTTCATTTGTTTCGGATGTTTTAACAGTTCCTACATATTCTCCCTTACGAAGAACCGTCACATTATCCGAAAGCGATAAAACCTCATGCAGCTTATGCGTGATGATAATAATGGCCTTTCCGCTTTCTTTCATATTTTTGAGAACCTTAAAAAGCTTAACAGTTTCCTGCGGAGTCAAAACTGCTGTTGGTTCGTCAAGAATCAAAATATCTGCGCCGCGGAAAAGGACTTTTATAATCTCTACAGTTTGTTTTTCCGACACAGACATCTCATATATCTTTTTATACGGGTCAAGTTCAAAACCGTACTGTTCTGTTATTTCATTAATCTTTTCAATATATTTTGGCATATCAAAGCCTTTTTTATCTTCAAGACCCAAAACAATGTTTTCTGCAGCGTTAAAAACATCAACAAGTTTAAAATGCTGATGAATCATACCAATTTTATAATGAAAGGCATCTTTGGGTGATGCAATGGAAACCTCGTTGCCGTCAATAAACATTTGGCCGCTATCAGGATAATATATTCCCGAAACCATATTCATAAGGGTTGTTTTTCCACTGCCATTTTCGCCGAGTATCGAAAGGATTTCTCCTTTATGCACCTTTAGCGATACATTTTTATTGGCAATAACGCTACCGAAAGTCTTTGTTATATTTTTAAGTTCAAGAGCAAATTTGTGTTCCATAGTTCTCTCCATTTTATGTTTTTTCTTTTTTTCTTTCATAAACACACCCTTTTGCTTATGAAAGAAAAAAGTTATAAACTTAATATAGGGCGGAGATATCCCCGCCCTATATCAAAAAGCAATTAGAACATGCTGTTGAGCAATGTAATACCGTCAATCTGAAGATCAAAGTAAGGAGCACTGCGATATTCTGATTCATGGAAGTATCCGTCAGAAATAGCCTCTGTATCCTTTGTATATTCTGCATCTGTATCAACGTCTGCTATATAAGAATCAAGTTTTTCACCTTTAACTGTGAAGTTGTTCGTATCAAATACCTTGATTTCGCCGGCAATCAACTTAGCTTTAGCTTCATCAAGTGCTGCCTGTGTTCCTTCTGCTGCAACTGCTTCATTAATTGCTGTAAGCTTTACAGAACCTGCTTCAAGGCCTTCGCACCAATCATCAACAATCTTTTCGTCCTTTGTTGCTGCGTTGATGATGTATTTGAAGTAAGGAGTCCAGTCAATTTTGGAAGAAACAATAAATGTGTTGGGGCAAGCGCTCTGTGTGCTTCCGTTGTAAGAAACATTGGGAACACCAGCATTTTCACAAGCTGTAGGAGCACCCATAGAGTCAGCATGCTGGCTTATAAGTACGCATTTGTTGTTCAAAAGCTTTGTAGCAGCTTCTTTCTCAAGAGCTTCATCATACCAGCTTCCTGTGAACTGAACTTCCATTGTAACTGTAGGGCAAACGGATTTTGCACCAAGGTAGAAAGATGTGAAACCTGAAATAACTTCAGCATATGTGTACGCACCAACATAACCCATCTTAGCTTGGTCTGCTGTAATTTTTCCGTCTTTAATCATTTCATTAAGCTTCATACCTGCTGCAATACCTGCAAGATATCTACCTTCGTAGATAGATGCAAACGCATTATGGAAATTAG
>JAZOQS010000009.1:0-6059 GCA_045656205.1 Clostridia bacterium
GTTTTTTACACCCCCCTTCTTCTTTTTATTAATTAATCAATTTGCGATCTGGGCGATTTTAACATCCCGTATCAGTCGTTGAGATTGAATTTGCTGTGTATAGCCCTAACTGCATTTTCAGCATCCTTCTGTTCGATAAGAACGCTTACTCTGATTTCGCTTGTAGAAATCATATGAATATTGATGCCTGCATCGTAAAGAGCCTCAAACATTGTTGCAGCAACACCGGGATTTGATGTCATACCTGCACCTACAACGGAAACCTTGGAAACGTTTTCATCGTGGATAACTCTTTCTGCACCGATGATTGCATTGTTTTCGTTGATGATATTAAGAGCTGTCTGAAGGTCGTCGCTGCTTACGGTGAAGCTGATATCCTTGCTTCCGTCACGGCCGATTGACTGAAGAATTACGTCAACATTAACCTTCTTCTTTGCAAGAATAGAGAAGATCTGGAAAGCCTTACCGGGCTTATCATCAATATTTACAAGAGCGATTCTCGCTACATCATTGTCACGGGCAATGCCTCTGATTAACATTTTTTCCACTGTGTTTTCCTCCTTAACAATAGTGCCGGGAACTTTTTCAAAGCTGGACAGCACTTCCATATTTACATTAAATTTCTTTGCAAGCTCAACGCTTCTGTTATGAAGCACATTTGCACCTGCACTTGCAAGTTCAAGCATTTCGTCATAAGTAATTTCATTAAGCTTTCTTGCTTCGGGAACAATTCTGGGGTCAGTTGTGTATACGCCTGTTACGTCGGTGAATATCTGACAAAGGTCAGCACCGAGAGCTGCCGCAATAGCAACCGCTGATGTATCAGAACCGCCACGGCCAAGTGTTGTAATATCGTCAAACTTGTTAATACCCTGGAAACCTGCTACAATAACAATCTTTTTCTTGTCAAGCTCGTGATGAATTCTTTCGCCTACAACTCTTTTAATTCTTGCCTTGGAGTAGTTGATGTCGGTATTCATACCTGCCTGCCAGCCTGTAAGAGAAACAACCGGTCTTCCAAGCTTTTCGATTGCCATTGCAAGAAGACTCATTGAAATCTGCTCGCCTGCAGAAAGGAGAACGTCCATCTCACGCTTGGAAGCGTCCTTGTTTATCTCCTGTGCCTTTGCAATTAAATCATCTGTGGTGTCGCCCTGTGCAGAAACAACAACTACAACGTCATTGCCCTCATCATAGGTTTCAACCACACGGCTTGCAACGCGGAAAACTCTTTCAGCATTCGCAACGCTGCTGCCGCCAAATTTTTGTACTATTAAACCCATTATGTTAACCTCCTTTGGGAATTTTCAACTTATTTGAATAATCTAAGTCTGCTTACTGCTCCGCCGATAGCATCTATGCCTTCGTTAAGAGCTTTTACACTCATTTTCTCTGTTACAAAGCCATAATCGGAAACGCCCTTTATAATTTCAACATCACCGAAAACGTCTTTAACCTTATCTTTCTTATCCTCTGTAATTCTTACAAAGAATCTCGCTTCTACATCTTCATAGGGGATAACTGCATCTTGATCGCCCTCTTCCCATGTGAAGAAATCATTATACTCATTAGAACGGACAATATCTACAATATCGCCCACAACGGCACTTGCGGTGGGAAGCTTTCCTGCTCCTCTTCCGTAGAACATAAGCTCATCAACCATATTGCCCTTAACCATAACGCCGTTGAAAACGTCCTCAATTACAGAGAGGGGACAGCTTTTGGGAATGAGCATAGGCTCAACGGAGGCATTTGCCTTACCGTCTTTCTTAAAGCCACGGCCTATAAGCTTGATTGTGCAGCCTATTGCCGCCGCATACTGAACATCTTCTGCGGTGATATTGCGGATACCGATTGTGTTTACATTACTGCTGTCAAATTTCTTGCCTGTAACAAGGGACATAAGGATTGAAATTTTTCTGCACGCATCAATACCATCAACATCGGCAGTAGGGTCTTTTTCTGCATATCCAAGCTCCTGAGCAGTTTTAAGAGCATTTTCAAAACTGTCATTTTCCCTGAACATCTTTGTCAAAATATAGTTTGTAGTACCGTTTAAGATACCTGAAACGGAAACCACATCGTTTGCAGACACATCATTTGCAATAGGGCGGATAATGGGAATACCGCCGCCAACACTTGCTTCGTAAAGATAGCGGACATTATTTTCCTTTGCAATGCGGAAAAACTCATCGCCGTGTGCCGCCACAAGCTCTTTGTTGCTTGTAACAACGCTTTTTCCGCTGGAAAGTGCCGCCTTTGTATACTCATAGGCGAATTTTATACCGCCCATTGTTTCCACAATAATTGAAATTTCATCGTCATTTACAAGGTCATTAAAGTCCTTTGTAAAAAGATGTGCTTCCTTATGGTCGGAGAAATCACGAATGTCTAAAATTTTCTTAACATCGATTTCTTCGCCTGCTTTTTTTGTAAGAATATCTTTATTTTCACGAATGATTTCGTAAACGCCGGAGCCTACAACTCCAAAACCTATTATAGCAATTTTTTTCATATGTTTTCTCCCTTTACTGCTTGGCTAATATGTTGACCTTCCGCACTCCGCGAATGGTCTGTAGTCCTGTTATAAGTCTGTCGGTACTGAGCTTCATATTTTCAGTTTGCACTGTTACAGTGATATTTGCAACACCATTTACAGGCACATTCTGATTTATGGTTAAAATATTACAGCCGGCATCACTCATAAATGCCAGCATATCACTCAGCACACCCTTTATATCGATTACGGCGATAAGGAGTGTCAGTATTCCCTGCATCTGATTGAAAGGAAACACATAATCCTTATATTTATAATACGCACTTCTCGAAACATCTGCCATATCGCTGGCTTCGTTAACCGTTTCCGCCTGACCTGATTCCAAAATTTCCTTAACTTTCAAAACCTTATGATAAACCGGCGGAAGTACCGATAAATCGGCAATTACAAGCTTTCTTTGTTCCATATGTCCACCACCTGCGTACATTTGTCTTTTGTTATATTAACATTATAACCATTGTTTGTCAAGAAAAAAAGAGACGATTTTTTAAAAAAAGAAGAAAAATTCAATGAATATTGAGGAACATGTTCTTTTGTAACCAAAAGAACCAAAAGTTTTGGGGTTTCGATTCCCCAAACCCCAAACGACCTCGCAGGGGCGTAAATAAAAACAGACACTATCTTAATGGCATTGATAGTGTCGTTTTCTCAAATTTTTTGTCTTTGTGCCGCCGTCTCAAAGGCGACACCCAGTCGCCTGTTCGCCTGAAATTGCTCATCAGCAAAGGAAAATGATATTCGCAATTTCTCGGCAGTCGACAGTAAATTTTCAAAAACCCGACTTTAGCACTAAATTACGGTTTTTGAAACAACGAAGCCGACCGACAAAATTCTGTCCGCATCAGTTCCCTTTGCGGGCGGACAGAATTTAGAAATGCCTGATAATAAGTTTATCAATGCATTTCGTTGTCGCAAAGGCGAGGAAGTTGAAAAAACAAAAAGCCGATAGTTAAAGAAAACCACGTCCAAGAAACATTACGCCCCTGCGAGGGCGTTTCAAGGGGTTATGGGGTCATAGGGGAGCTAAGGGGGAAATCGCAATCCCCCTGCTCCCCTATAAAAGCTTTTTGGCTCCCAAAAGAACATATCCCTCAACGTCTCCGTTGAAATTTCATTTCCTTTTTAAAGGCACTTTTGCATTTTCACCTTTTATATTCATTATATATATCCCTTTTACTTACTCCGCGGTCTTTTGCCACGGCTTTAAGGGCATCTTTTTCCGCCATGCCCTGCCTGATATACATTTCAACGTGGTCGGAAACGCTCATTTGCTGCCATACAGCCTCTTTTTCTGCCGCTATTTCCTCTTCCTTTTTTCCCTCAATTACAATTACAAATTCACCGCGGGGAGGATTTTCTTCATATCTTTTTATAGCCTCGGAAAAAGTAGTTCTGTAAATTTCCTCGTGAATTTTTGTAATCTCACGGCAAAGGGCAATTTTTCTGTCGCCTAAAATTTCAAGCATATCACGAAGGGTGCTCATAAGCTTATGAGGTGCTTCGTAAAAAATCATTGTCCGCTGTTCATCAGCAATAGATTTAAGATGCTCTGTTCTCCCTCTCTTATTAACCGTAAGAAAGCCCTCGAAAGTGAAACGCTGAGTAGAAAGACCGCTTGAAATAAGAGCATTTATCCCTGCAACGGCTCCAGGCACAGGGACAACATCTATCCCCGCCTCGGCACACATTTTTACAAGGTCTTCCCCGGGATCGCTTATCGCCGGAGTTCCCGCATCGCTTACAAGGGCAATGTTTTTTCCCTGCTTCATTTCAGAAATGAGATATTCTCCCTTTTCCTTTTTATTATGTTCAAAATAACTGGTAAGAGGTTTTTCTATTTCCAGATGATTGAGAAGCCCCAGCGTTCTTCTGGTGTCCTCTGCAGCAATAAGGTCAACCGAATTTAAAACCTCAACACATCTGTATGTAATGTCCCCTAAGTTCCCTATTGGCGTTGCACACAAGTATAATTTTCCGTTCATAATAATATTCCTCTATTTTAAACTCTGTATATAATTTCCGTCCCTGTCGTACATAAATACAGCAGGCTCTAATTTAAGCTGAGGCTTTCCGCCCTCGGCACCTTCAACTAAGATAAGGCTCGCCGCCTTACCCTCCGATGGGTACACCACCGCAAGCCTTTTCGGCTCAATCTTATATTTGCGGAATGTGGAAATAACGTCGCACATTCTGTCGGCACGATGCACCATAAAAAGCTTGCCACCCGGCTTTAAGACCTCTTTTGAGCATCTTACAACATCGTCAAGGCTGCAGGCTATTTCGTGGCGTGCAATGGCAAGCTTATCCTTGGGGTTTATAAGCCCTCCCCCTGCATTCATATAGGGCGGATTACAAGTCACCGCATCAAAGGCGTGAGAGCCGAACATTTTCTTCACATTCTTAAGATCCTCGTTATGCACGCGGATTTTGTCAGAAAGTGAGTTAAGCTCCATTGTCCTTTTTGCCATAAAGCTGACTTCCGGGACAATTTCCACCGCATCAATTCCCGATAATTCACAAAGTCCCCACAAAAGCACAGGGATAATCCCCGTTCCCGTGCACATATCGAGGACTCTTGCCCCTTTCTTAAGCTTTACAAACCTTGAAAGAAGCACCGCATCACTGCCAAAACAGAATCCGTCTTTATTCTGTATTATTTTATATCCTTTAAGACCTAAGTCCTCTACTTTTTCATAATCGTAAATCATATTCCACTCCACATTAAAGTAAAAGCCGCCGAAAAAATTCAGCGGCTTTTCTTTTTTATTACTGAATTATTCAGCAGGATTGGGAGCTGAAACAGGACATACACCTGCACAAGCACCGCACTCTACGCATGCGTCTGCGTCAATTACGTACTTTCCGTCACCCTCTTTGATGCAGCTACAGGGGCATTCAGCTTCGCAAGCACCGCAGCTAATGCAATCATCATTGATAATATAAGCCATCTTCTACACCTCTTTCACATAGAATGTTACCTTAATTGTAACATAAAAATATTAAATTTCAATAGTTTTTTTATTTTTGCCTCTTTTTTTACTTGAATAAAGCGCCTTATTTATATATAATTAAGGAAATTAAAGGATGGGAAAGTGTTTTTTTGAAAGGAAGACTATTATGCAAAAACTAAAGAATATTCTTAACCACATTTTTATCGACGGCCTCAGCGGTATGGCGTACGGTCTTTTCGCCACACTTATTGTGGGTACTATCCTTACACAGATAGGCTCTTTTGCAGGGGGCGAAATCGGCAGCTTTTTCACCATTTCGGGAAAGTTTGCATCACTCCTGACCGGTGCAGGCATTGGTGTGGGCGTTGCGTATAAGTTCCACTCCTCCCAGCTCACTACGGTCAGCGCCGCTGTTTCCGGTATGATTGGTGCCTATGCGGCAAAAATTCTTGCAGGCACAATCTTTATGGAAGGAAGTTTTGCAATAACTCCTCCCGGCGAACCTCTCGGGGCATTTCTTGCGGCATACACCGCTATTCTTATAGGCAAAC
>JAZOQS010000010.1:0-5567 GCA_045656205.1 Clostridia bacterium
AAATTGTGGCACTGTTTGTTAAAATGAAACTTATGAAAAAGGACTAAAATATGGATAAGAAATATACTTTTGACGAATTTATAAAAATAATAGCAGACCTTAGGGGAGAAAACGGTTGCCCGTGGGACAAGGAGCAAACATATGCAACAATGAAAAGTAACGTCCTTGAAGAAAGCTATGAAGTGATTGATGCCTGTGACAGCGGTGGAATGAAACTTGCCGATGAACTTGGCGATTTGCTTCTGCAGGTGGTTATGCTCTCCCAGATAGCAAAAGAAGAGGGCGAGTTTGATATATCGGACGTTATTGACTGCATATCGAGAAAAATGATTCACCGTCACCCACACGTTTTTGGTGACGTTAAAGCGGACACAGCGGAGCAGGTACTTATAAACTGGGACAAAATCAAGCGTGAGGACAAAAAGGACAGTTCTGTGACAAAATCGCTGATGGACATAACAAAAACACTTCCCTCGGTTTTAAAAGCTCATAAAGTGCAGTCAAGAGCGGCAAAGGTTGGTTTTGACTGGGATAACACCGAGGACGTAATGGATAAAGTATATGAGGAAATGGGCGAGCTTAAAGAGGCGTATAAAAAGGGTGATGAGGCAAACACTCACGAAGAGCTTGGAGACCTTATGTTTTCGGTTATAAACTTAAGCAGATTCTTAAAGGTTAACCCTGAGCTTGCATTAAATGACAGTACGGAAAAATTTGTCCGTCGGTTTGAAAAAATTGAAAAGGCGGCTGCTCAGGCAGAAAAAAACGTTGAAACAATGTCATTTGAGGAAATGGACGCCCTCTGGGAAGAGGTTAAAAAACTTGAAAAACAGTGATTTTAAGGCGTTTTCTTGTGCATAATATATAAATAAAATCCAAATTTAAGGTGAAAATGACGATTTTTCAAAAAAATCCCTTTAAAAAGAGGATTTTCCAATGTTTTGGGAGAATAATATAATGTTAAATATTATTTAATAATAACAAAGGAGGACATTACTTATGAATAAGGCAGATTTAGTAGCAAAAATTGCTGAAAAAGCAAACATCACAAAGAAAGACGCAGACATCGCTCTCGGCGCTGTTATCGCATCTATCGAAGAAGCTCTCGTAGCTGGTGACAAAATTGCACTCGTTGGTTTCGGTACATTCGAAACAAAAACACGTGCTGCAAGAACTGGTATCAACCCCAGAACTAAAGCTACAATTAAAATCCCCGCTTCCAAAGTTCCTGCTTTCAAAATCAGCAAAGCTTTGAAAGACAAAGTAGCAGGCAAATAATTTTAGATTATTTATAGAGTGAGGAGGCAAGTCAGCCTCCGCATTTTATATTAAACAGGAGATAATATGAGACTGGATAAATTTATGAAAGTGTCAAGGATTATAAAACGCCGTACGGTTGCAAGCGAAGCTTGCACCGGCGGCAGGGTATCCGTCAACGGCAAGGTTGCCAAAGCGGGCGACAAACTCAAAATCGGCGACATAATAGAAGTTACCTTTGGTGATAAAACACTTAAAGCAAAGGTCTTAAGTTTAAATGAACACGCCACCAAAGAAACGGCATCGCAAATGTATGAAATCCTTTGATAATTTTAAGACAACCTGTAAAAGGTTGTCTTTTTTTTGTATAAATAAAAATAATTTGACGATAATAAAGATAGACGCTCTTCCAATTTATGACAGAAAAATTGCGATACTTATATTATCATATTATTGTAAAGGAGAGAGTGACGATGAATTATAACATTATAAAAAGGAAGGACAGGCTTGTCGTGAAAATCGATGGCGAGCTTGACCATCACAACTGTAAATCAATAAGAGAAAATATAGATATAGAGATAAAGAGCGGTGAAGTTAAAACTCTGGTTTTTGATTTTTCCGACCTTGTTTTTATGGACAGCTCGGGGATTGGGATAATAATGGGGCGTTTTCAGCTTATGAGTCTGTATGGTGGAAGAGTTGTGGTGGAACACGCGCCCGAATATGTTAAAAAAATAATATTTATGTCAGGACTGCGTGGCATGATTGACGTAGCGTGAGAGGAGGAAGTACATAATGAATGATGTGATGAAACTGCAGTTTCCGGCTAAAAGCTCGTGTGAATCATTTGCAAGGGTTGCAGTGTCGGCATTTATATCCAGATGCGACCCGACAATAGCTGAAATAAATGAAATAAAAACGGCGGTCTCCGAAGGGGTTACAAACAGTATTATTCACGGATATGAAAATGAAGAAGGAATTATATATATAGAATGTGAAATAAAGGGTAGTCTGATTAAAATAACAATTGCAGACAAAGGTAAGGGCATTGACAATATAGAGCAGGCAATGACTCCGCTTTTCACCACCAACCCGGACGGAGAAAGGTCAGGTATGGGATTTACGGTTATGGAAACTTTTATGGATAAGGTTGAGGTTAAATCTCTGCCGGGCATCGGAACAAGAATTATCATGACAAAAACTCTTGAGGCGGCAGAGGAGGAGTCTGAATGTGGATAGAAATGCTCTTCTTATTGAAAAGTACCGGGCAGGAAATAATGAGGCGCTGGAAACTCTGGTAAAGGAAAATGAGAGGCTTGTATGGAGCATAGTAAATCGTATGCCGGTTACAATGGGAGAAAAGGAAGATATTTTTCAGACAGGATGTGTCGGCCTGATAAAAGCGGCAAAAAGGTTTGATTTTAGCAAAGAGGTTATGTTTTCAACTTACGCGGTTTATATGATTATGGGTGAAATAAAAAAGTTCCTCCGGGACGATGGAATGGTAAAGGTAAGCAGGGGGCTTAAAGAACTTGCCGTTAAAGCAAAACAGGCGGCAAATGCAATTTTATCAGAAACGGGACATGAAGCATCTGCCGCTGAAATTGCAGAAAAACTCGGAAGAAAAGAAGAAGAAATCATAGAGTGCCTCGAAGCGGACAAAAAGCCTGTTTCGATGAACAGAAAAATGGGAGAGGGAGAAACGGAGCTTGAAGATATTATTGCCGAGGAATCGGGCTTTGATGAGTCAATAATCAATAGTCTTAGCATTGCCCAGGCGGCAAGAAAATTGTCGGGCAGGGAAAAGTATATACTTATGATGAGATATTTTAAAAATAAAACACAGTCGGAGATTGCGCAAAACCTTGGTGTGTCGCAAGTTCAGGTGTCACGACTTGAAAAGAAAATAATTGAAAATTTAAGAAAAGAAATAGTTTAAAGCATAGAACCTGCCAAAAAGCAGGTTCTATGCTTTTCTTTATACAAAAAAGCCGCCTTGCATCAGCAAGACGGCTAATATATCATTTGAAGTCATCAACAAAAGTTATTGTGCTGTCAAATGGCAAAGTTAGATTGCCCATTTTAAATCTGTTTATTCAGCTTTAATTTTCTGCCAGATTTCATCATACATTCTGTTGATATCGTCGCTTGTAATAAACATTTCCATATTCTGCAGATCATCGTCAGAGGGGAAAGCAGCCTTGTTTGCAGCAAAAGCGGGATTTGCCTTTTTAACTTCCTCATAAACTTCTGACTGAGGTGTTGAATATGTTATTTCAAGGCAGTTGCGAGTAGCAACATCTGTTTCGCACATAAAGTTGATGAATTTTGTTGCAAGGTCTTTGGACTCGGACTTTTCTGTTACACACATAACATCCACAAACCAGTTTGAACCTTCTTTGGGGATGATGTAGTTAAAGTTTCCGTCTGAATTCATCATGGTTTCAATTGCATTGCCCGACCATGTTATTGCAATGTCAGCTTCCTCGCCGAGCATCTTGTCGTTAACTTCGTCAACAACATAAGCCAGAACGTCAGGTTTCTGCCTTATAAGAAGCTCCATAGCTTCATTCAGTTCTTTTTCATCGGTGGAGTTAAGAGAGTATCCGAGGTATTTAAGAGCAGCACCAATTGTATCTCTGTGGCTGTCAACCATTAAAAGTTTTTTGCTGTACTTGCCATCAAAGAGTGCATCCCAGCTTGTGGGAGCTTCGCTTACATTATCGGTGTTGTATAAAATGCCAAGTGTGCCCCACATATACGGAACTGTATATTCATTATTGGGGTCAAAATAGAGGCCTTTGAATTTGCCGTCAATTTTTTCATAATTGGGAATGGCAGATGTATCAATTTTGCTGATAAGTCCCTCATCAATCATTCTCTTTGCCATATATTCTGACGGGAAAATGACGTCATAAGAACCGGGGTCTGCTTTGAGCTTTGCATACATTTCTTCGTTTGTAGCAAATGTATCATATATCACGCGGACACCATACTGATTTTCAAAATCTTCAAGAACTGTTTCGTCAATATATTCTCCCCAGTTGAAAACTTTAAGTGTCGGACGGTCGTCACAGGCAGTTAAAAGTGTGAGAGAAAAAATCATTACAATGGCTAAAATAAGAGAAACAACTTTTTTCAAATTTACCACTCCTTCTTTTCTTTTTTGTTGTCTTTAAGTCTTGTATTAACAATTATAAGCAGGAAGAGCACCGAGAAGAACATGATTGTTGACAGTGCATTGATGGACGGGTTTATACCTTTTCTTGTCATGGAGTAAATCATAATTGAAAGGTTGGACACGCCCGGTCCTGTTGTGAAAAAGCTTATTACAAAATCGTCTATCGAAAGTGTAAAAGCAAGAAGCATACCCGTTGCAATTCCCGGAATAAGCTCGGGAAGAATTACCTTGCAGAAAGCTTTCCACGGAGTTGCGCCAAGGTCAAGAGCTGCCTCGTAAGTGTTTTTGTTAAGCTGATTGAACTTGGGCAGAAGTGATTGCACAATATATGGAACGCTGAATGTTATATGAGCAAATAAAAGCGTCATAAATCCTCTCGGAATTGCGATAAACACAAACAGTATCATCATGGACACACCCGTTACAATATCGGGGTTGAGCATGGGAAGATAGGTTGTGTTAAGCATAAGGGATTTCACATTGCGGTTTCTCATACGATAGAGCAACCAGGATGCTGCAAGACCTATAATGGTCGAAACTATTGCGGAAATTGCCGCAATTGCAAGTGTGTTCCACAGTGCGCGGATTATTTCGCGGTTTTCAAACAGTTCTTTATACCATTTAAGGGAAAATCCTCCCCATTTATTACGGAATTTGGAACCGTTGAATGAGTAGATAACCATTATGATTATCGGGGCATATAAAAACAAATAAACAAGGCCTGAATAAAGGCTTTTAAATAATTTCTTTACCATAGTCCGCCTCCTTCGGGTTCTTCAGCTTTACCCTTGGGAACTATTGCCATGCTGGCGAGAAGAATTATCATTACGACAACAGAAATTGCGGACGCAAAGTTCCAGTCGTTTGCATATAGGAACTGTTGCTCTATAATATCGCCGATAAGCGAAGTGTGACCGCCACCCATAAGTCTTGAAATGACAAATGTTGTAACAGCGGGCATAAATACCATTGAAATGCCCGAAGCAATACCCGGCAGACTGAGAGGGAAAGTTACCGAACGGAAAACGCGGAACTTGTTTGCACCCAGATCCTGCGCCGCCTCAATGATTGACCGGTCTGTTTTTGTAAGGGATGAATAGATGGGGAATACCATAAATGGCAGGAAGTT
>JAZOQS010000011.1:0-5686 GCA_045656205.1 Clostridia bacterium
AGTGATGGCTGTGGTTAAAGCCGATGCCTACGGACACGGGGCGATTCCTGTGTCAGAAGTTTTCGTGGAAAACGGTGCAGATGCGCTTGCGGTAGCATTTATTGACGAGGCTGAGCAGATAAGAAACGCAGGGATATCCTGCCCCATACTTCTTTTGGGATATACTGCCGAGGAAGATATAAAACGGGCGATTGAACTTGACATTACCACAACTGTTTTTCATCTGCAGTCAGCACAGAGAATTTCCGAAGAGGCAAAAAAACTCGGAAAATCAGTTAAAATCCATATAAAAATTGACACCGGTATGAACCGGATAGGGTTTGCTTGTGATGAAACTGCTGTTTGCGAAATTGAAAAAATCAGTAAACTTGATAATATAGAAATTGAAGGAATTTTCACGCATTTTTCCTGTGCTGACGAAGAGCATCCCGATTATACTCACGGTCAGGCGGAAAAATTTATCGGTTTTGTAAAAAAACTTGAGGAAAAGGGTATAAAAATTCCCGTGAAGCATGCTTGTAACAGTGCGGGCATTGTGGCATTTCCAGAATATCATTTTGATATGGTGCGTGCGGGGATTATAACCTACGGAATGTCACCGTCAAATTATGTTGATATTTCACCGCTCGGCCTTAAACCTGCGCTTACATTCAAAAGCACAGTTTCGCGCGTGCAGGAAATAGGTCCGGGAGAAAAAATAAGCTATGGCGGAACCTTTGTTTCGGATAAAAACATGAAAATAGCTACCGTTCCGATAGGTTATGCTGACGGATATCTGCGGAGCCTAAGTGACAAGGCGAGTATGCTGGCAAACGGTCAGCCTGCAAAAGTTGTTGGACGAATTTGTATGGACCAATGTATTATAGATGTTACAAATGTCAATAATATTAAGGTCGAGGACGAGGTTGTTGTTGCCGGCGGTGAGCCGGACAGCATTGTCAGTTTTGACAGACTTGCAGATATTGCAGGGACAATAAATTATGAACTTTTCTGTCTGATAGGCAAAAGAGTTCCGCGCATCTACCTGAGCGACAGCGGGGATGAATTGGTTTAAATTACATTTGCATTTTACATAATCACGTTGTATAATGTAATCAGGGCCAACATCGGCCGAATAGGACTTTTGTGAGAAGGAGGCGGAACCTTTGGCTGAAGTGAAGAAAATTTTAATCAGCGTTCCCGAAACGCTGCTGCAAGAGGTTGACGCCCGGGTCTCATGCGAACAGAGTAACCGGAGCAGACTTATTCAGAGGGCTGTCAGGTTTTATCTTAAAGAACAGAAAAAAGCTGAGCGTCTTAAACAGATGAAGACCGGTTATATGGAAATGGCTGACATTAATCTCGAACTCGCCGAAATATGTTTCCCCGCAGACTGCGAGCAGGCAGAAAACTACGAGGAAAAACTGGCGGAGTGTGACTGAAATTGGTTGTAAAAAGAGGGGATATCTTTTTTGCGGACTTAAGTCCGGTGGTGGGATCAGAACAAGGAGGAGTGCGTCCTGTCCTGATAGTTCAGAATGATGTGGGAAACAAGTACAGTCCCACTATTATAGCGGCGGCAATTACCTCGCAGATTAATAAGGCAAAACTTCCCACCCACATTGAAATCAGTGCCGAAGAATATGGGCTGACAAAAGATTCCGTAATTCTGCTTGAGCAGATAAGAACAATTGACAAAAAACGGCTTAAGGACAAAATCGGAAGATTGGATGATGACCTTATGAACGTGGTAAATGAAGCCATAAGCGTGAGCTTCGGGCTGACAGACATTTGATGGAGGATTTGACAAATGAAAAAACATTTTTTTGCAGGACTTATATCAGGACTTTTAATAGTAGCTCTTTGTACCGCTGCGGTGCTGGCATCTGCGGGCAGTGAAGAAGACCCGCTGATATCAAAATCCTACCTGGAATCGGTGTTTTTAAACACGGTAAAGACCGAGATGTCTTTTGAAGTTGTTTCTCTTGCCGCAGGACAGAAAATTGTTGGCGATGCCGGTTGCGAAATGATTTTAAGAATGGGTAAAGCAACCATTTTCTCCACCGAAAAAGGCGGAATTTCCGATGTTACAATAGGCGGCGACCATCCGAACGGGAGCGATATGCCCGCAAACCACCTGCTGATAGTGCCGGTTGGCGACGGCAGAGGAATTGCCGCGCAGACGGACGTTCTTGTTATGGTTAAAGGAAAATACGCAGTAAAATAAAGCGGAGCATAGCTCCGTTTTTTTATTGACTTTTTTGGGGCGTAGTGCTATAATTTAGGCAATCCTATAAATTGCGGAAGGATAAAAAATATGAAACTTGAAGGAATGACAATTAATTTTCTTGGTGACAGTATCACCGAAGGACATGGAACAACCGGTCCCGACAAGGTATTTCACCAGATTATAAAAGAAAAATATAATTTAAATCATGCGTACAATTACGGCGTGGGTGGTTCAAGATTGGCACGTCAGATTGTTCCGTGGAATGAAAATACCAAGGTTGATCTTACCTTTGAGGTTCGGGCACAGGTTATAGCAGAAGAACTACTTAAAATATAACGTTGGAGGTAATATAAAATGAAAATTGAAACAAAAGCACTTCATGAAGGCTGGAAACCGTCGCAGGGCGAACCGCGTCAGCTTCCGATTTATCAGAGTACAACTTTTAAATATGATACAAGCGAACAGATGGGAAAACTGTTCGACCTTGAAGCGGAAGGATATTTCTACACAAGACTGCAGAACCCCACAAATGACGCTGTTGCAGCGAAAATTGCGGCAATGGAAGGCGGCGTGGCAGCTATGCTGACCTCTTCCGGACAGGCGGCAAACTTCTTTGCAATTTTTAACATCTGCGAAGCGGGCGACCACTTTATCACATCTTCTGCTATTTACGGCGGTACATACAATCTGTTCGGCGTAACCATGAAAAAACTTGGAATTGACTGTACATTTGTTGACCAGGATCTGCCCATAGAAAAGCTTGATAAATATTTCAAACCCAACACAAAAGCTGTTTTTGCAGAAACCATCACAAACCCGACAGTTACAATTTTAGATATTGAAAAATTTGCAAAACTTGCACATTCTCACGGTGTTCCGCTTATTATAGACAATACCTTTGCGACACCCATTAAATGCAGACCTTTTGAATGGGGAGCAGACATTGTAACACACTCCACCACAAAATATATGGATGGTCAGGGTGTAGGCGTAGGCGGATGTATTGTTGACAGCGGAAACTTTGACTGGATGGCTCATGCGGACAAATTCCCCGGCCTTACAACTCCGGACGATTCTTATCACGGAATTACTTATGCTGAAAGATTCGGCAAAGGAGCATATATTACAAAAGCCACAGCACAGCTCATGCGTGACTTTGGCGCAATTCAGTCACCACAGAATGCATTTTATTTAAACCTTGGTCTTGAAACTCTTCATTTAAGAATGGACAGACATTGTGAAAATGCACTTAAAGTTGCAGAATTTTTAAAATCACAGGACAAGGTTGCGTGGGTGCATTATGCAGGACTTGAAGGTGATGAATATCATGACCTTGCAGAAAAATATATGCCCGACGGAACTTGTGGCGTGCTCGCATTTGCTATAAAAGGCGGCAGAGAAGCTTCCGTTGAGTTTATGGACAAATTAAAACTTGTTTCCATAGTAACTCACGTTGCGGATGCGAAAACATGTCTGCTTCACCCGGCAAGTCACACTCACCGTCAGCTTACTGAAGAACAGCTCAAAGAGGCGGGAGTAAATCCGGACCTTATCAGACTTTCTGTTGGTATCGAAAATGTCGATGATATAATCGAAGACTTAAAACAGGCAATGAACTAGGAGCCGGACATCTTGGCGCAGAGCGTTTAAAGGCTGAAAATAAAATGATTGAGAAGCCTTTATAAATAGAAAATTAAAAACAGAGGTTGGAATTCGCACTTTGTGCGAATTCCATTTTTATATGCCTTTAAACTACGAACACCCCTCACCTCTCGACGTATCTTTATACGCCTTCGGGCGTGCCTCGGAGCGCTTTGCTCCGAGGTTCGGGTTGTCCGTTCTGCATCCAACCTTACCGGCTCAATCAAAAAAACGGTGTTGCACTCAGCAACACCATTTTTTTATTTTCTATCCGGGGAATAGCTTGTTTCCTTTTCGTCTCTGAAAAGAAGAGAAATTGACCACACTCCCGCAAGAGCAATGAGTGTGTAGATAATTCGGCTGATGATGGAAAGCTGACCGCCGAACAGCCATGCAACTGCGTCCACACCGAAAATACCCACAGACCCCCAGTTGAGTGCACCCACAATAACGAGGA
This sequence comes from Clostridia bacterium, assembly GCA_045656205.1. GTDB lineage: Bacteria > Bacillota > Clostridia > RUG12999 > RUG12999 > RGIG7450. Next base: position 4,308 of record JAZOQS010000011.1, read on the forward strand.
TAAGCGCAATGGTATCAATCATAACTGAAACCTCCACATAAAAATTTAATGCAGGACAATTTTTCGTCCTGCATTAAAGTATTTACATTTTTTTAGAAAATATACCCCGCATTGCCGTCATCATGGTGTACTCAAACCTGCCTCAGCAGGTGGGATAGATCCCATCCGAATTATAAGTCCCCTGGCACGCCATAAGGCGCGGGGGCATTTACGCCGCGGACGGAGAATAAGTTCCCGTTTAAAAAGTGTTGGTTTAAGTAAATCCAGTCTAAACGCACATAGCAGGGATTTTGATATTTTCCATAAGTAAGTATACCACGGATGCGGCACAATTACAATAGGGTTTTAATGGAAATTAGTCTTCGAAATCAAAAAAGTCTTTGTTAGCTTCTTTGAAAATTGCATAAACTTCATCTAAAACCTTTTCGTCTGTAACAGTAAGAAGTGTGTCGTCTTCTTCTGTTTCGCCTTCTTCGAGAAGCATAATGATAACATTGCCGTCGTCATTGTCATCTGCAGGAAGCATTATGAGGTATGTTTTGCCTTCGTATTCAACGCTGTCTAAAAGGTCAAATTCAACTTCATTGCCATCTTCATCTGTTAAGATGATGCCTGTTTCCATTTCTTCTTCTGCAATTAAATCTTTGTTTTCTTCCATCATGATTATATCTCTCCTTATAAATTATTATCTATCTAAATATGACTGCAGAATTATCACTGCCGAAACGGTGTCAACAACGTCCCGGCGTTTTTTACTGCCGCTCATATTTACATCATTTAAAATTTTATGTGCCGAGACGGTGGAAAGCCGCTCGTCAACAAGCTCAAACGGAACTCCGGTCCGGTCAGAAAGTTTCTGGGAAAATTCGCGTATCAGCTCGGCTGATTCGCCCTCCGTTCCGTCCATATTTCTGGGCAGACCGAATATTAGTTTATCCGGTTTTTCCGTTTCTATTATTTCGCACATTTTGTCAAGCTGAATGCGGAAATTTTTTTCGTGGATTGTACCTACCGGTGTGGCAAGAAAACCGAGAGCATCGCTTCTTGCAACACCTATCCGGGATTTTCCCCAGTCAACGCCTAAATATTTCATCTTAATTTCCATAGCCTTTCTGCCCGCAAATAATAACGAAAAAGTTATACATCCTTATCGTGGGCAGATAAGGCGTATAATGGAAATTTTGCGCATGTGCGTTTTCGCTTTAAAAGCGAAATACTCGCACGCACTTTTAAATTGAATAACGTGATTTTTCACGTTTTTACCTCATAAGTTCATTTGCCATCTGCGCAGTAATCTTTGCGGATGCTTTTAAAATCTGAGACGACTCAAGAATATTTTTGCTTATTTCTTCACTGTTTTCAAGCTGGTCATCAATCAG
>JAZOQS010000012.1:0-7138 GCA_045656205.1 Clostridia bacterium
ATTGCTCCAACCATTTCGAGGTGGGAAAGTTCTTCCGTGCCGATGTCATTAAGGATGCCTTTGCATATATCGTCCGGCATGGAGTATCGCTGCGAGAGATAGCGAAGAGATGCACCGAGTTCACCATTAGGTCCACCGTACTGACTTACAATGTAACTTGCAAGCTGCGGATTAGGGTTTTTAATATTTATCGGAAACTGAAGCTTTTTCTGATATTGCCACATAATCTATCCTCCTTTATTCCCACGGCCAAGGACCGTCAATCCAGGTCCATCTTTCGCCTGATTTTACCCCGCCAATTGTGAGGGGACCGTAGTTGTGTTCGTATTTCTCCATAAGTTGTTCGAGCTTTTCTGATACAGCACTATAAATTTCGAGAGCCTTTTTGTCGGTAGGATGGGTGTCAAGATATAACGCGAGCTCTACAAGAGTGAAATTATATGATCTGATTTCTTCTAAAAGAGATTTTTTATCCATCATCCCACCTCCGCTCCATACATTCCGAAAGGCATATTAAGTTCGGGGAAAATTGTGCCGCTTCTTAACCCTTCGTCAGGCTGATATATATCATTAAACGTCTGAACGGGAACAAAAGCATAACCTATTCTGCTGTAGCAGGTTCCGCATATGTTATCGTCAGACGGAGGAGGAGCAGGTGGTTTTACCTGACCGCATTGACAACCGCAGCCCGGTCTTATGGGAGTGGTAGGTCTGTTGATATTTTCCATATATCTATTTCCTTTCCTGATATTTTTGTGCGTGCTCCGCACACTAACATTATATGAAAAAATATGAACATTGACACAAAGCATTGACAATGTAACACCATATTTAAAAGAAAATATATAAAAACCGGCAAGACGCTATTTCTTCGTCTTGCCGGTTCCGTTAAGTAATATTTGTTTTAACAGTTCTACGGGATTGTTACTCAAGTTTAGAAAACTGATATTGAAAATTTGCATAAAAAAAATCACTCCTCTTTTCAGCATATGCCGGAAAGAGGAGTTTTATGATTATTTATTTATTATTTTGTGGTAAACCTTTTTACCTTTTTTAATTACATATTCGGAAGCATCTCCGAATACAAAATCAATATCAACTTTTTCGCCGTCAACTGAAACGCCGCCCTGCTGAATGAGACGTCTTGCCTCTGATTTGGAAGGACAAAGTTTTGATGCAACCAAAACATCCATGATGTTCATGCCATTTGCTGAAAGCTCTGTTGAAGGCATATCAACGGGAGCTGCGCCGGCAGTAAAGAGTTTTGTTGCGGTTTCCTGAGCGGCAAGAGCATTTTCTTCGCCGTGAACAAGCTTTGTAACTTCAAATGCAAGGCGTTTTTTAGCTTCGTTAAGCTGTGCACCTTCCCATTTTTCCATTTCTTCAATTTCTTTAAGGTCAACAAAAGTGATGAGTTTTAAGAAACGACAAACATCAGCATCGTCAACATTTCTCCAATACTGATAGAAATCGTAAGGAGAAACCTTTTCGGGGTCAAGCCAAAGTGCGCCTTTTGCAGTTTTACCCATTTTTTTGCCTTCGCTGTTAGTGAGGAGAGTAAAGGTCATACCATAAACGTGCTCGCCTTTTTTACGTCTTACAAGGTCGATACCGCCAAGGATGTTGCTCCAGTGGTCGTCGCCACCAAGCTCGATTTTGCAACCATATTTTTCATGAAGCATTAAAAAGTCGTAACTCTGCATGAGCATATAGTTGAATTCCAGGAATGAAAGACCTTTTTCAAGTCTGGTCTGGAAACATTTTGCACGGAGCATTTCATTTACCGAGAAACAGCAACCGATGTCACGCAGGAACTCAACATAATTGAGTTTCAAAAGCCAGTCGGCATTGTTAACCATAATAGCCTTTCCGTCAGAAAAATCAATAACGGAAGAGAGCTGTTTTTTGAAACATTCACAGTTGTGCTGAATAGTTTCAACAGTCATCATTTGACGCATATCGGTTCTGCCGGACGGGTCACCAACCATACCTGTACCGCCACCTACGAGAGCGATGGGAGTATGACCTGCATTCTGCATATGACGCATTACAACCATCTGAAGAAAATGACCTACATGAAGGCTGTCGGCAGTGGGGTCAAAACCTATATAAAATTTAACTTTTTCCTTTCCAAGTAATTCGCGGAGCTCATCTTCATGAGTTGTCTGCGCGATAAGTCCACGGGCTTTTAAGGTATCAAAAACATTTTCCATAACTAGTCTCCTTGGTGTAAAAACTTATAATATATTATTTTATCATAAATAAAACACAAATTCAAGTGTAAATTTTAAAGCTCTCCGACGCGAACTTTGCCTGCGGTGGCGGAGGCATGTAGAATATATTTTCCTCCGAGCGAAAGCATGACGTGACCGGGGGAGAAAATTATATCACCGGGTTGTGCGAGGAGATGTTCCTCCTGCGGAAAAGCGGATACCGGGAATTTGACTTCTGACTGTCCCTTGCTTGAACGGGGCAAGGTTATCCCGCAAGTTGCAAAAGAGTACATAATCAGCGACGAGCAGTCAAGACCACCATTTTTTTCGCCCCAGTCATAAGGAGTCCCCAAAAATTTCATTGCCTGCGAAATTACATTGTTTCTTGAAAAAGATAAATATCCGTAGTGACAACCCTCTTTGACAGGATGAGATTTGAAATGTACAGATCCGTTGTTATTATAGGGTATTTGAAGTTGACCGCCTGCAACAGGAATTTTACATGACATATTATAATTTGTTCCGCATATGCTTACGACTGGATCGGTTATTATACAGAAATTTTCAGGAAACAAAAATTCTTCCGCCTGCTTATGTGTTATAATTGCTATTGCGTCTTTTTCCACCCAGCCACAACCGACGTTAGATTTTATGTAATAAAAATCATCCCATTGATTTTGTATTTTCACAAGATTGCAGGGAAGAAGCGCAGATTCCTGATTGAGGTCATAGCCGTCACTGTCTAGATTTTCGACATTTCCGTGCACCAACCTGATGTTGCATTTTTTTACAGACAGTCCCAACATATTGTTAGTATTGGAAAAAAGCAAATTTTTCATATAATCACCTTAAAAAACAAAGCTGCCTTTAGCGGCAGCTTTGTTTGATATTTTTCAGCATTTTATCTATTATGACAGTGGTCATCGTCAAAGTCATTGTGCGGCGGATAGAATTCATCAAATGGAAATTGAATTTTATCGAATAATGCACAAGGATCGTCGTCAGATGTATCTACACAGTCTTTCTGAGGCAGACAGTAATCATAGTAGGGGATAAGAAGCTGAATGCTTCTCTGAAGACGGGTGATTACAAATAGGCCAATGGTTACATAAATGCGCTGAGTTTCGTTTGTGGTGCAGATATTACCGCCAATAGTTTTTAAAATACAATCGGGAATGTCAGAAGCCGAAATTGAAACATCTTCACAGCAATCGTCGCAGCATTTGTTGTCAATATCGCATTTGACTTCAACTATCTTCGCATTTAATGCTATGGGGTCTACTGTTTCTGCGGAGGTTTACATTTACCCTTCGTGAGTTATGTATTTTATTAGCTTTTCTGAATGTTTTATCATCAATTATTTTAAGATTTTCCTTTACAAAAGTATATTCTTCCTTGTTTTTTACGGGCGCCCTTGTTCCGGTGATAAAATCGGTAGTTTCAGTTTTTCGTGAAATTAAAATCCCATTATAAATTGGGTTTGATAGAATGCGACGAATGGTTTTTGGAGACCAGACAGAAAATCCTTTTGCTGTTGGTATTTTTTCGTTTGTAAGCGTATTTGCAATTTTTCTGCTTCCGTGACCTTTGCAGTAAAGTGAAAAAATCTTCCTGACAATTTTTGCCTCATCCTCGTTGATTTCAAGAGTATATTTGTCTATTCGTTTATACCCGTATACGTAATTCGGAACTTTTCCTTTGACGGCACTCTGGTGTTTCCCGAACTTTATTCTTGTGGAGAGATTTGCCGATTCTTCCTGAGCCAAAGCTGAAAAAATTGTCAGCATAAATTCGCTTCCGCAAAGTATAGTCTGATTTACAGATATAAAATAAGTTTCAATTCCAAGCGATTTCAGCTTTCTTATGGAGGTTAAAAAATCAACAGTATTTCTGGCAAATCGTGAAATATCTTTTACTACAAGCATGTCAAAAAGATGTTTTTCGGCATCTTCAAGCATTTTGATAAAACCCGTGCGGCGTGAAAGCTGTTTGCCGCTGACACCTTCGTCAGAATAGATATTCACAAGAGTATGTCCGTTTTTATCGGCAAAATCTTTGAAAAAATCATATTGATTTTTCAGTGAGGAAATCTGCTCCTCTTTATCTGTAGAAACTCTGCAATATGCAGCAATATTCATAATCAACACCTCAAAAGATTTTATGAGGCATAAAAAAGAAAAAGACTTGCAACGGCGGTTGGTCTTAGGGAGAAATCGGTTCCCAAACCGTATTTTTAGTTTATACTGCATCAAAAAAACACGTAATGCGCCAGTATTACGTGTTTTTTAATCTTTGTATTATTCTAAAAATCCGCTTTTGGGAACTGCATCCGCATCCGGAAAACCTACCGCCGAAATCGCAAGTCTTTTGGAAACTGTTTATTTTTTGTAACTGAACATCTGTGTTGTGTAGAACACATATTCGGATTTTTCGTTATATCCGATACCTGCACCTGCAAATGTTGCTTTTTCGTGAAGCAGATTTGCTCTGTGGTCGGATGAATTAATCCAGGAGTCAAAAGTATCAATGGGAGAATAATCTCCGCCTGCAATACTTTCTGTGCACGCGTAATATTTGCCGCCCGCATTATCATATCTGTCCCAGGGACTTTCGTTTTTAGTGTTTGTGTGATCAAAATAATTTTTGTCAGCCATGTCCTGTGAGTGTTTGCGGCATACTTTTGTTGCAACAGCATCCTCGGTCAAAGCGGTCAGATTGTTTTTGAAGCGGAAAGCATTTGTTATGTCGGAAATTTCAAGTTCTGCAGCTTCGCGGACAGTATCGAAATTCTTTCTCATAAACTTGTCCGTGCTGAAGCAGGAACCTACCCAGATGCCGTAAATGCTGTTGCCGTTTAACTTGTCCACATAAACTGTATAATCGTCTGCAATCAGCTCTTTTTCAACAATATCGCCGTATTTAATTCCACCGTCTAAGGTGAAATCGGTGAATGCAGTGTAAATACTGATTATTTTACCGTCAAGCACGCCAAGCATCATGAATTTTGAGAAATCGCTGTTGTAAACATACCAGTCAAATCGGTCGTTTCCCGAATCAATTCTGTCCGGTTCTCCAAAAATGATTTTTGCGCTTGATACCGGATCACCGATTGTGATTTTGTTTTCACCGATATGCACATAATGACGCTGGGTTACTATTTCAACAATTCGCTGGTTGTGATCCCACATTACAGAAGCGTCAAGTGCTTCGGCAAGATATCGTACAGGGATAAGAATTCTGCTGTCAACATTTTTGGCGGAAGTATCCATGGAAATTCGGATGTCATTGATATAAATGTTGGGATCGTTCTGAGTCATTTTAACAACTCTGTTATCAAAGGTTATGGTGGCTGTTTTTATAGAATCATCCCATGTAACCTCAGCACCGAGTACCTCTGCTGTTTTACGGATGGGAACCATTGTTCTGTCATCAATAATAATGGGTTTGACGTCATATTCAACCTTTATGTTGTCAACCCGAACCTCAATGTCAGCAGGAGCTGCAAAAGCACAACAGGTGCAAAGCAAAAGAATAAAAACAAGTAAAACTGAAAGAATTTTTTTCATTTTATGGTCCATAACCTTTCTGTCGGAAATACGACTTTTTTATACAATAATTTTATCATTAATGAGCTATGGTGTCAATAGATAATTTTACATTATAGTGTGGGCCACCACATCTACAACAGCCTTCGGCAGATTTGTTTTTCTTGGCTCAAAAGTATCAGCCTCGCCGGGGATGTAGTTGGAAGTAAACACATAGGCGCTGCCTTCGGAACCAAAAAGGATAACTTTTTTGGTATAGGTAGCAAGGCCGTCTATGTAGCTTGTTTTACCAAGGCAACTTCCAACCTCAAGAACAACTCTGAAATAAAATGAAATATCAACACTGAAATATCCTCTGTTGAAAGGGAGCGGTTCAACATCTGAACTTGCCCAGAGAATTTCCGCTTTTCTGAATTTCACCGATGTTGCTCTGTTAACCAGTGCCTGCTCTGATTCGGCAAAGTATACTCTTAAATCTTCCAGACATTCTTTATCTTTGCAGATATCATACACCTTTTCAGTCTGAATGCACACGGAATCTTTTGCACTGCAGTGTGATGAATTTCTTTCTGCGCTCACACTAAAACCTCCTTAAAAATCTGATTTTTATTGGACTCAATACCATTTTATGCAGACTGTATGAAAAAAGTGTGTATAAATGATGAAAATTGTAATTGGAGTGAATATGGTTGTTGACAAATTATTATGCAGGGTGTATAATTTCTTTATATGAAAAAATACAAGGAGGCTTATGATATGATTTGTGACAAATGCGGAGCAGAGTATCCGGATACAGAAACAAAATGCCCGCAGTGCGAGGCTGAAACTGTAGTAGCGGAAGAACCTGCAGAAACAGTTCAGGAAATATCAGAAGTAGAAGAAACAGTAGTTGAAGAGGTTGCAGAAGTTGTAGAAGAACTTCCTGTAAAAAAATCCAAAAAAGGTCTTTGGATTGTTATAGCAGCGGCAATAGTTATTCTTGCAGCTGCAGCGGCAGTGTTTGGTATATCTTCCAACCTTTATTACACAACTGCAAATGATGAAAACGCTTCTGTTTATGTTATCACTAAAAAAGAAATGGACAGAGTTTATGCTAAAGTTGGAAATAAAGAAGCATATCTCGTAAAAGAACTCGGAGATAATGAAACATTTTCCGAAAACAGCGAATTTGTAATAAAGAACAATAACATTTATTTCCTTAACGATGACGGCGGTCTTTCCATCATGAATATGAAAAACGGAAAAACCAAAGAAATTGGCATTGATTTTAAAGCAGGAACACTTGTTCTTTCTGCAAAAGGTGATACTGTTCTTTTTGTTGGCGAAGATGGTTGTCTTTATAAATCAACAAAAGGCAGACAGGCTAAAAATATTGCTGAC
>JAZOQS010000013.1:0-15555 GCA_045656205.1 Clostridia bacterium
TTATATAATTTATAGTCTAAAAATTTTTCCTTTAGGAGTGATATAAATGGATAAAGAAAAAGTAATTACCCGAATCACAGACGTCGGCGTTGTAGCCCTTGTTCGTGCTGAAAACAGCGAAAAAGCTATCAGAATTGTTGATGCTTGTATCGAAGGCGGTATCCCCGCAATCCAGCTTACATTTACTGTTCCCAAAGCTCACAAGGTTATTGAAGATTTGGCTGCAAAATACTCCAGCGACGAAATTATCCTCGGCGCAGGTACAGTTATGGACAGCGAAACAGCAAGAATTGCTATGCTTTCCGGTGCTGAATATATTGTAAGCCCTTACTTTGACCTTGAAACAGTTAAAACATGTAACAGATATCGTGTTCCCTGCATGCCCGGTGCTATGACAATCAAAGAAGTTGTTGCAGCTATGGAAGCAGGTGCTGACATTGTTAAAATCTTCCCCGGCGACCTCTTTGGTCCCAAAATCATCAAGGACATCAAAGGTCCTATCCCCTATGCTAAAATGATGCCCACAGGCGGCGTTGACGTTGACAACGTTGACCAGTGGATTAAAGCCGGTGCTGTTGCAGTAGGTGCAGGTAGCTCACTGACAGCAGGCGCTAAAACAGGCGACTATAAAGCAGTTGCTGACACAGCTAAAAAATTCGTTGAAGCAGTTAAAGCAGCAAGAAGCAAGTAAATTTATTATCAATAAAAGGAGAGTACATTTATTATGAAAAAAGCAGTTACATTTGGCGAAATAATGTTAAGACTTCAGACTCCTACATACCAGAGATTCATTCAGGCTCAGTCTCTTGAATCCACATTCGGTGGTGGTGAAGCAAACGTTGCTGTATCTCTTGCTAACTACGGCGTTGAAGCAGCTTTCGTTACAAAACTTCCTACTAACCCCATTGGTGACTGGTGTGTTGCAGAACTCAGAAAACAGGGTGTTGACACATCCAAAATCACACGTGGTGGCGAAAGAGTTGGTATCTACTTTGTAGAAAAAGGTGCTAACCAGAGACCTTCCAACGTTGTATATGACAGAGCTCATTCTTCCATCGCTACAGCTGAAAATGCAGACTTTGACTGGGATGCAATTTTCGAAGGCGTAGAGTGGTTCCACTTCACAGGCATCACTCCGGCTATTTCGGACGCTGCTGCTGAAGTTTGTCTTGAAGCTCTCAAAAAAGCTAAAGAACACGGCGTTACAGTAAGCTGTGACCTCAACTTCAGAAAAAAACTCTGGACAAGCGAAAAAGCTTGCAAAGTTATGTCCGGTCTTATGCCTTATGTTGACGTTGCAATCGCTAACGAAGAAGACGCTGAAAAAGTATTCGGCATCAAAGCTGCCGCAACAGACGTTAACTCCGGTGAAATCAACCACGACGGTTACAAAGATGTTGCTAAACAGCTTGCAGACAAATTTGGTTTCAAATATGTTGCAATCACTCTTCGCGAAAGCCACAGTGCTTCTGCTAACGGCTGGTCCGCTATGCTTTATGACGGCAACGAATACTACTTCTCCAAAAAATACGAAATCACTCACATTGTTGACCGCGTAGGCGGCGGCGACTCTTTCGGCGGTGGTCTCATCTATTCACTTATGAATGGTTACACTCCCGACGATGCCATCAACTTTGCAGTTGCAGCTTCCTGCCTCAAACACTCCATCGAAGGTGACTTCAACCTCGTTAGTGTTAAAGAAGTTGAAACTCTTATGAAGGGCGACGGCTCCGGTCGAGTTCAGAGATAAGTACTTCAGGTACACATTAAACTAAAAATATTTTTGCACAGGAGCTGTATCACCAAATACTTTTTGATACAGCCCCTTGCTTTTGGTGAGTTTATGAACAGCTACGAAGGAATAATTACTGAAATTATTTATAATAACACCGATAACGGTTATGCAGTTTGCGAGTTTTTATCTGATGATGAAAGCTTTACCATAACCGGTTGTCTGCCTTTTGTATCTGTTGGCGATAAATTACGCGTCACAGGTGATTTTGTTGTTCATATGGAATATGGCGAACAGCTAAGCGTAAAATATTATGAAAAGCTTGTTCCCGAGGGCAGCGAGGAAATTTTTATTTATCTCGCCTCAGGTGCTATATCAGGTGTAAAAGAGGCCACGGCAAGGCGAATTATTGACCGTTTTGGCGATGACACTTTAAACATTATTCGCGACCATCCCGAAAAACTCACCGAAATCAAGGGTATTTCAGAGCAGAAAGCTATAAGCATTCACAATCAGTATATTGAACAGATGGGTGTCCAGCAGGTTATATCATTTCTGGGTCAGTATGGCATCAACCCATCGCTTGCATTTAAAGTTTTTAATCATTTTGGCTCTAATGCCGTTGAAAAGCTGAAAATCAATCCATACTGCGTATGTGAAATTGGCGGCATCGGTTTTGCAACAGCTGACCGCATTGCTCATTCAATGGGGTTCGCCTCAAATTCTCCCGAAAGAACAGGCGCTGCCATTCTGCACGTTCTTGCCGACGGAGTATCCCGCGGGCATACCTTTCTCCCCTCTGATGTTTTATCTCAGGGGGTATCGGCTCTGACCGGTGCAGAAAGCGAAATAATTGACCAGCAAATTACGGCTCTTATTATAGAAAATAAAATTCGTCGGCGCAACCTTAAGTCTTCCGCCCCGTCAATATATCTGCTGTCAATGTTTAAAGCAGAGACGGGTTGTGCAAGAATTTTAGGTCAGCTTGCAGATTCATCTGCAGAAAAAATATCTTTTTCAGATAAAGATTTAAGTGGAAATATCACTCTCGCGGACGAGCAGCTTGCCTGCGTAAAATCCGCTATGGAAAACCGTCTAACAGTTATAACAGGCGGACCGGGCACAGGTAAAACCACGGTGCTTAACACCATCATCTCCATTTTAAAGAAAAACGAGCTTGATATTGCTCTTTGTGCGCCTACCGGCAGAGCGGCAAAACGAATGGGGCAGCTTTGCAATATGGAAGCAAAAACAATCCACAGACTGCTTGAAATGTCATACTCTGATGACGATATGAGAATGACTTTCGGCAGAAATGAATATACTCCCATTGAGGCCGATGTTGTAATTGTGGACGAAATGTCCATGGTGGACATTCTTCTTATGTATCATCTTTTAAAGGCACTTCCCGACAAATGCAGAATTATTCTTGTAGGCGACAGCGATCAGCTTCCGTCAGTTGGTGCGGGTAATGTATTACGCGATATTCTTTCAAGTGGGCGGGCTGCATCTGTAAGACTTACAAAAATTTTCCGTCAGGCAAACGAAAGTCTGATTACTCAGAATGCGCACAGAATCAACGATGGCAAAATGCCCGTTTGTAACGGAGAAGGAACAGACTTTTTCTTTCTTCCCCGGCCATCGTCAACCGGCGGAACAGAGGAAATTGTACGCCTTTGTCTTACTCGTCTGCCCAACTATCTTAAAATGGATGCACTTGATTGTGTTCAGGTTCTTTGCCCTTCACGAAAAGGACCTATGGGCACAGAAAATTTAAATAATATTCTCCAAAGCGCTTTCAATCCCGCTTCCCCCTCAAAAAAAGAACTCAAAAGGAAAGGATTTATTCTTCGTGACGGGGATAAAATAATGCAAATCCGCAATAACTATGATATGGAGTGGTACTGCGGAGACTCAAAAATCGGTCACGGGATTTTCAACGGCGACCTTGGGGTTATTGAAAAAATTGATACCCGTTCGGGTATAGTGACAATAGTTTTTGACAAAGAAAAAACTGTTGATTATCCGATAGAATATCTTGACGATATTGAGCTTTCCTATGCCATTACGGTTCATAAAAGTCAGGGCAGCGAATTTACGGCAGTTGTTATGCCAATGTATCCCTGCCACAAAAATCTTATGACAAGGCATCTCTTTTATACAGCCGTTACGAGAGCGAAAAAGCTGGTTGCTCTTGTGGGCAGAGAAGATGTGATAATCTATATGACCGAAAATAATTTTGAAGATTTGCGATACAGCGGTCTTACTTCTCTTTTGACCGGAGAATGAAATTATGAAATTATTTAAAATCATTTTTGATTTATTCTTTCCGCCCAGATGTATATACTGCGGAGAGTTTCTGACTCCCGGCGACAGGCCTCTAATATGCCGTCGTTGCTCAGACCTTGTTCCTCTGGCGCAGGTAAGATGCGCAAAATGTGGCGGAGTTTTAACTTATAACGCCGGGAAACCGGAATGTCTTGCCTGCAAGGCTGCCGGCAGATATTTTGATGGAGTGTTTTCACCATCCGTTTATGCAGACAAGGTGCGCGAAGCAATTTTAAAATATAAATTTGGTCAGCAGACATATATGGCAAAATCACTTTGCCATTTCACATCTGACGGAATAAAAAAACTTGGCATAAAGGCTGATGTTGTATTAGGCGTACCGCCTGACCCTGCAAGACGGTCCAGGCGCGGATTTGATGCAACGGGGCTTATTGCAAAAACCATATCGACAGGTATTAAAATCCCATACAAATCAAACTGGCTCAGGAAGATAAAGAGCACTCCCGCTCAAAGTAAACTTACCAAAGCGGAAAGACTTAAAAATATAAAAGGTGCGTTTAAACTCACTGCGCGGGCAAATGTAAAAGATATGAATATTATTTTAGTTGATGATGTTTTCACTACCGGTGCAACAACCTCAGAGATTGCAAAAGTGCTCAAGAAAAAGGGTGCAAAATATGTTTTCGTCGTAACACTTTCAAAAAGATGAAAATACCTTTGTTTTTTTAGGTAAAATCTATTGACTTTTCACCCGTGTTTGGGTATAGTAAACTCAAGCAAACCTTTAAGGTGGCGACTTTTATGAAATCCTTATCCAAAACCACTTCAAACCTTTTAAAGCTCTCTTTTCCGTGTTTCCTTGAACAACTCCTGATTGTTTCGGTCAGTGTTATTTCAACCGTAATTATGGGACGTGTGGGCAAAAACGAAATGACTGCCGTTTCCATGATTAATCAGCTTATAACCTGGCTCCAGTTTCTTTATCTGGGGCTTGGCACAGGTGTGACTGTAATCATCGGCAGACTTTACGGTGAAGGAAACCACGAAGGTGTTAAAGAAGCAACCATGCAATCGGTTAAAATAGGTCTTGTTTTAAGCACGTCTATTTCCATTCTCGGTTACATTTTTTCAGACAGTCTCATTGGTCTGTTTTTCGGGAGTGCTTCACCTGAAGTGATGAAACACCTTAAAATATATTATCCTTATTCTATTGTGAGTTTGCCTTTTATTGCGCTTAACTACATAACAAATGCTGCAGCAAGAGGCACGGGAGATAACCGCCTTGCACTTGTGACAAACGTGCTTGTAAACGGACTTTACACCTTGTTTGCATACATACTTATATTTGGCATTTGTTATTTTGGTTATCCCTCCCTGTCAACCCACTGAACGGGTATTGCAGTTTTCGCTGCAAGGGCACTTGGACCCGTTATTGGAATAATAATGATTTGGGTTAAAAAGATACCCATATTCCCAAAAAATATTTTTGCACGTTCAAAAACAAATTACTTCAGAAGGATAGTTGGAATTTCCGCCTATTCTGCTTTAGAGCAAGGGGTTTTCCAGGGTGGATTTGTAATTCTGCAGTCGCTCTATCTGGTGTTTGGCGCAACCTTCCAGGCAGGATATCAGATTTCAAACAGTATTCTCAGCATATTCAACTCTGTGATTACAGGCATATCGGTGGCGTTAACCATTGCAACAACTCAGGCACTTGCGCGGCAGGATTTTGACAGTGCAAAAAACATTTTCGCTTTCGTCAAAAAAATGTTTTTTATTGTCCTTCTTCCCGTCGGAATAATTATGATTTTATTTGGCCCGTACATATCAAGGCTTTATTCAACCGAGCCGGATGTTCTTGAGGCGGCAACAATATTCTGTCGAATTTTAGGATGTTGTTTCTTTATGATAAACTATCAGACCCTCGCCTGCGGCATTCTGCGTGGTGCAGGTGACGCAAGATATATAACCATTACAGGCACAATCGGTCTGTGGCTTGCACGAATAGTTCCTGTAATGATACTTTCAAAATATGTAAGCGGTTATTTTGTGCTTACACTCGGTCTTGTTCTTGACTTTGCAACAAGATCAGTTCTCTATCATTTCAGACTCCGGAAAGGAGACTGGATGCACATAAAAGTTTAAGAGGTGTTATATTGAAATTTATTGCGCACTCCCCTGCGGAAACAGAAAATATTGCCGCAGAATTTAAAAAGGAATTAAATATTGGTGATGTTGTTTGTCTACACGGTGACATTGGCGTTGGAAAAACTGTTTTTACGCGCGGTCTTTCCGGCTCGGATGCCGTATGCAGTCCGACATTTTCCATTATGAATATATATAAAGGTAATCCCCCCGTTTATCATTTCGACCTTTACCGTCTGTCCACCGAAGATGAGCTGTATGAGGCAGGTCTTATTGAATATATCGAATCAGGTGACGGAATAAGCGTGGTTGAATGGCCGGATATCCTGTCCTGTGATATCAGTGGGGATATATATGATGTTTATATATCAAAAAATCTTGAAATAGATGAAAATTACCGCGAAATAGAGGTGAAAAAACGTGAAACTTCTGGCTCTTGATACATGTCTGTCGGTTGCATCCGTTGCTGTCAGCACAGAAGATAAGCTTCTTGGGCTTTTTTACATAAATAACGGACTTACACATTCTACAAAGCTTGTTCCCATGATAGAATCCGTTTTATCCGAGCTTGATATGACAGCAAAAGACATAGATGCTTTTGCCTGCACTAACGGGCCGGGCTCATTTACAGGTATAAGAATAGGTATGTCAACTGTAAAAGGACTTGCCCTTCCGGACGAAAAGCCCGTTGTGACCGTTTCCTCACTTAAAGCTGCGGCTTATAAATTAAACTGTCAGCCGCTCCCCGTATGCGCTATGACAGACGCAAGAAACTCACAGGTTTTCTATGGGGTATATAAATTTGACAATTTGGTTTGTGATGAAATTGTTCAGCCCTCTGCGGCTGACATAAATGAAGTGTCACAGAAAATCACCTGTCCTACAATCGTCTGTGGTGACGGTGCAGTAAAATATGTTGAAATTTTAAAGCAAAACAAGAACATTATATTTGCTCCCGCTCATATGAATATGCCCGATGCGGCATCTCTTGCGGCGGCGGCTTTTGATGAAATAAAATTAAACGGTTTCCCGCCGGCAGAATCCATTGACGCACTTTATGTGCGCAAATCAAGTGCCGAGCAGGAAAAAGAAAGGATGAATAAAAAATGATAGCTATAGGTTGCGATCACGGTGCATTTAATCTTAAAAATGCAGTAAAAAAATATCTTGAAGAAAGAGGCCTTGAAGTTAAAGACTTCGGCATTTATGAAGAAGGCAGAGTTGATTACCCGGATATTGCAGAGGTAGTTTGCAAATCAATCGTTTCGGGCGAATGCGAAAAAGGTATTCTCCTTTGCGGAACAGGTATAGGAATCAGCATTGCTGCAAATAAAATAAAAGGTATCCGCGCTGCAGTATGCAACGAGGTTTACTGTGCAAAAATGGCAAAATGCCATAACAACGCCAACGTTATCACTCTCGGTGGCAGAGTTGTTGGCGAGGATGTTGCTCTTGAAATTGTGTCAGCATGGCTGGATTCTGAGTTCATGGGCGGCAGACATCAGGAAAGAATTGACAAAATAACAAATCTTGAAAAAGGTGAATAATTTATATGGCTAAAACAACCACTTCCTACGGAAACGACAGTATCACCGCCTTAAAAGGCCCTGATAAAGTTCGTATGCGTCCTGCGGTAATTTTTGGTGCCAGCAGCCTTGAGGGCTGTCAGCACGCTATGTTTGAAATACTTTCAAACTCCATTGACGAAGCAAGAGAAGGCTTCGGCAACGTCATTACCGTTACCCGCTTTCTTGATAATTCCATAGAAGTTGCAGACTGCGGACGTGGTATCCCGCTCGACTTTAACGAAAAGGAACAGCGCTATAACTGGGAGCTTGTTTTCTGCGAACTTTACGCAGGCGGTAAATACAACACCATTCAGGGAGAAAACTATGGATACAGCCTGGGCACAAACGGTCTGGGCAGCTGTGCTACGCAGTTTGCTTCCGAATATATGGATGTTGAAGTTATCCGTGACGGCTATAAATACACCCTCCATTTTGAGAAGGGTTATAATATCGGCGGACTTCAGAGGGAAGAAATCCGCTCCAGAAAATCGGGTTCTACAATCAAGTGGAAACCCGACCTTGACGTTTTTACCGAGATTGACATTCCGCTTGAATTTTATCAGGATGTTTTAAAACGACAGGCAATTGTCAATGCCGGTCTTAAACTTGTTTTAAAGAACGAAACTCCATCGGGTATGGAAACATTTGAGTATCTCTACCCCGAGGGCATCACCGACTATATTGCTGAAATTTCGGGTGAAAACGGTATGACTGCCACCTACTCAATTTCAAGTGAAGGTGTTGGTCGTGACCGTCCCGACAAGGACGATTATAAGGTCAAATTTGATGTTTCATTCTGTTTCAATAACCATTCAAGAGTAATTGAGTATTATCACAACTCAAGCTTTCTTGAAGAGGGCGGTTCTCCTGACAGAGCGGTTAAAAATGCGTTTGTATATGCTCTTGACAAATACCTCTCTGCCAATGGCAAATATACCAAAAACGAGAGCAAGATTACATTCCAGGACATTCAGGACAGCCTTATTCTGGTAACAAACTCATTCTCTACTCATACCGACTATAAAAACCAGACTAAAAAAGCGATTGACAACAAGTTCATTCAGGATTTTATGACAGAAACACTTCGTCATAGTCTCGAGATTTACTTTATCGAAAACAAGGTTGATGCCGAAAAAATTGCCGCGCAGGCACTTGTTAACAAGCGCAGCCGTGAGTCTGCAGAAAAGACAAGGCTGAGCGTCAAGAAAAAGCTTTCGGGCACCATTGACATCAACAACCGTGTTGAAAAATTTGTTGACTGCCGAACAAAAGACCTCTCCCGTCGCGAAATTTACATTGTCGAAGGTGATTCGGCTCTTGGTTCATGTAAACAGAGTCGTGATGCGGAATTTCAGGCTCTTATGCCTATAAGAGGTAAAATCCTCAACTGCTTAAAGGCGGATTATAACAAAATTTTCAAAAGCGAAATTATAACCGACCTTTTGAAGGTTTTGGGCTGTGGAGTTGAAATAAGCTCCAAGCACAACAAGGATATTTCCACATTTGACATCAATAATTTCCGTTGGAACAAGCTTATAATCTGTACCGACGCGGACGTGGACGGATTCCAGATCCGTACACTTGTGCTTTCCATGTTATACGCTCTCGTTCCCACTTTGATTGAGCTTGGTTATGTTTATATAGTGGAATCTCCCCTGTTTGAAATAACCTGTAAAGACAAAACTTATTTTGCCTACACCGAACGTGATAAGGCTGAAATAGTATCAAAACTTACCGGAAAATATACAATTCAGCGTTCAAAAGGTCTTGGCGAAAACGAACCTGAAATGATGTGGGAAACCACTATGAATCCCGAAACCAGACGTCTTATTCAGGTAACACTCGACGATGCTGAACGTGTTGCAACAATGTTTGACGTACTTTTGGGCGACAATCTGCCTGCGAGAAAAGATTATATAGCTCAGCACGGCAGCAAATATCTTGATATGCTTGATCTTGCGTAAAGGAGGGCAAATAAGTGACTAATATTACACAGGAATTTATTTCCGACACTCTTGAAAAAAACTATATGCCCTACGCTATGAGCGTTATCATTTCCCGTGCAATCCCCGAGATTGACGGATTTAAGCCTTCTCACCGCAAACTCCTTTATATGATGTATAAAATGGGGCTTTTAACCGGTAACAGAACAAAATCCGCAAACATTGTAGGTTCTACAATGAAGCTCAATCCCCACGGTGATGCGGCTATTTACGAAACAATGGTGCGACTGACAAGAGGTAATGAGGCTCTGCTTCATCCGCTCGTGGATTCCAAGGGTAACTTTGGTAAACATTATTCGAGAAATATGTCCTATGCGGCGTCCCGATATACCGAGGCAAAGCTGGACTCCATTTCTCACGAGATTTTCAAGGACATTAATAAAAACGTAGTTGATTTTACCGACAACTATGACGGTACAATGAAAGAACCCGTCCTGCTCCCCACAACTTTCCCCAACATTTTAGTCAATCCCAATCAGGGTATTGCAGTTGGTATGGCGAGCAACATCTGCAGTTTTAACCTGCGTGAAATCTGTGCGGCAACAGTTGCTTTTCTTAAAAGTGAAAAGTGTGATATTTCTGAATATATCACTGCTCCCGATTTCCCGACAGGCGGCTCAATTGTGTATGATAAAGCACAGATGGACTCCATTTTTGAAACGGGCAGAGGTTCATTTAAAATCCGCGCCAAATATCGTTTTGACAAGAAAAACTCCTGCATAGAAATTTATGAAATTCCTTATACCACCTGCATTGAAGCGATAATTGACAAAATTGTCGAATGTGTAAAAGGCGGTAAACTCAAGGAAATTTCTGATATTCGTGACGAGTCGGACAAAACAGGTCTTAAAATTACAATTGACGTTAAAAAGTCCTGCGATCCCGACCAGCTTATGCAGAGACTTTACAAAATGACTCCGCTTCAGGATTCTTTCGGTTGTAACTTCAACGTTCTTTTAAACGGTATGCCTTATGTTTTAGGTGTAAAGGACATCATTAAAAACTGGTGCAATTTCCGAATTGAATGTGTGTCCCGCTCCCTGCAGTATGACATTAAGGAAAAGAGCGATAAGCTACATCTTCTTGAAGGTCTTAAAAAGATTCTTCTTGATATCGACAAAGCTATTTCCATCATCCGCGGCACCGAAGAAGATGCCATGGTTGTTCCCCGTCTTATGGAAGGCTTTGATATTGACGAAATTCAGGCTGAATATGTTGCGAACATAAAACTTCGTAACTTAAATAAAGAATATATTTTAAAAGGCATCGGCGATGTTGACCGTCTTAAAGATGAAATTGCCGAAATGCAGGATATTCTTGAAAATGAAAAGAAAATCAAGAAGATAATTATTAAAGAACTTGAAGAAATTTCCAAAAAATACGGCATTGACAGAAAATCGGATATCATCTCGGGCGAAGAACTTTCCGAAATAACGGAAGACATCCAGATTGACGATTACAACCTTAAAGTTTTCCTCACCCGTGACGGATACTTCAAGAAAATATCGCTTGTTTCTCTCCGCGGTGCGGACGTTCAGAAATTAAAACCCGAGGATGAAATTATATCCGAAATTGAAACCACAAACGGAAAAGACATCCTTTTCTTCACCGATAAATGTGACGTTTACAAGGCTCATCTTTATGATCTGCCTGACGGTTGCAAAGCAAGTATGATGGGTGAATATCTGCCCAACCTCTTAAATATGGCTGATGGCGAACAGGTTCTGTTTATGGCTGTCACCACCGATTACAGCGGATTCTTGCTGTTTGCATTTGAAAACGGCAAGGTTGCCAAGGTAGATATGAAAAGCTATGAAACCAAAACCAACCGTAAAAAGCTCACTGCCGCGTTTTATTCCAAATCACCGGCTGTTGGTATGCTTTATCTTGCGGAAGATTCTGATTTCATACTCGAAAGTAAAGGCGGCAGATATCTGGCTGTAAACTCCTCGAATATCATGCTTAAATCCAAGCGTGATACGCAGGGCGTTCAGGTTTACCTGTCCAAGCGTGACAAGCTGGTTAAGAAAATGATGCTCGCTTCCGAGTCAGGTCTTGACAACTTAAAACCTTATTACTCCTCAAGTATTCCATCATCCGGCAGATCGCTTAAGGATGACGATAAGCCTTTTGTGCAGATAGGACTGTTTGGCGATGAAAATTGATTTAACTGATATAACCTATATACGCGGACTTATGAAAAGCTTTGATAAAAGCTTTTCAAAGTCGCTTGGGCAGAATTTTCTGACAAACAGCAGTGTTTTGGAGGAAATTGCCTCTGCTGCGGGAATTAATGAGGACAGTTATGTTCTTGAAATCGGTCCCGGAATCGGTACTCTTACCCGTGTACTGTCCGAGCACGCGAAAAAAGTTGTCAGCGTTGAAATTGACGACAAGCTTATTCCTGTTTTAAACTATACTTTATCTGACAAAGATAATGTTACTGTTATAAACAATGACATTTTAAAAACCGATATCCCTGCACTTATAAGTGAGCATTTTGAGGGCAAAAAAGTAAAGCTTGTGGCAAATCTGCCATATTACATCACAACCCCCATTATCCTGGAGCTTATAAAACATCGTGACTGTTTTTCCTCTCTTACGGTAATGGTGCAGAAAGAGGTTGCTGAAAGAATGGCGGCAAAAGAAGGAAGCAAGGACTTTGGTTCGCTTTCGGTTCACGTTCAGTATTTTACAAATCCCGAAATTATGTTTATAGTTCCTCCGGAAGATTTTGTACCGGCTCCAAAGGTATCATCAGCGGTAATAAGACTTGATATTTTAGATGAGCCTTCCGTTACTCCGCAGGACGAAAAGAACTTTTTCAGGGTTGTCCGCGGGGCTTTTGCACTCCGCAGAAAAACTCTTGTGAACAGTCTTGCTTCGGCAGGTTTTGCAAAAGAAAAAACACTTGCCGCTCTAAACGAGCTTGGCATTGATGCAAATATCAGGGGCGAAAAGCTCTCACTTGAGCAATTTTGTCAGTTAGCTGACCTGCTTATGTAAATTTTTTCCTAAAACTATTGCAATTTTATTGTATCTTGTGGTATAATATAAATTGCAATATTTTTTTGTTTAAAATGATGAAAAGGAGATATAGAAATGACTAACAACAAAAAAGTCCTCACCTGGCTTGAAGAAATGAAAGCCCTCACTAAACCGGACAAAGTTGTATGGATTGACGGCAGCGAAGAGCAGCTCGAAGCACTCCGAGCAGAATCCGTTGCAACAGGCGAAATGATTAAACTCAATCAGGAAAAACTTCCCGGTTGTTATTTCCACAGAACAGCGGTAAACGACGTTGCCCGTGTTGAAGACAGAACATTTATCTGTACAACAAAAAAAGAAGATGCAGGCCCCAACAACAACTGGATGGCACCTGCAGAAATGTATGACAAATTAAAGAAACTTTACGATGGTTCCATGGTAGGCAGAACAATGTATGTTATTCCCTATTCCATGGGTCCTGTAGGCTCACCTTTCTCAAAAATCGGTATCGAGCTTACTGACAGTATCTATGTTGTACTCAACATGGCTATTATGACAAGAATCGGAACTCCCGTTATGAAAGCTCTCGGTGAAGACGGCGATTTCGTTAAATGTCTCCACGCTAAAAAAGACGTTAATCCCGACGAAAGATATATCGTTCACTTCCCCGAAGACAACGCTATCTGGTCCATCAACTCTGCTTACGGCGGTAACGTTCTTCTCGGCAAAAAATGTTTTGCACTCAGAATCGCTTCTTACCTCGGTAAAAACGAAGGTTGGATGGCTGAGCACATGCTCATCCTCGGACTTGAAAATCCCCAGGGCGAAGTTAAATATATCGCTGCTGCATTTCCGAGTGCTTGTGGTAAAACAAACCTCGCTATGCTCATTCCTCCCGAAATCCTTAAAGGATATAAGGTTTGGACAGTTGGCGACGATATCGCTTGGCTGAGAATTAACCCCGAAGATGGCAAACTTTATGCTATCAACCCTGAAGCAGGTTTCTTCGGCGTTGCTCCCGGTACAAACGCAAAAACAAACTTCAATGCGCTTGAATCTACAAAGAAAAACACAATTTTCACAAACGTTGCTATCAACAATGATGATATGACAGTTTGGTGGGAAGGTTTAGACAAGAATCCTCCGGAAAATGCAACTGAATGGACAGGTAACGTTGTTAACGGTAAAGAATTTGTAGCTGAAGGCGGCAAACTTGCTAACCCCAACTCCAGATTTACTGCTCCGGCAATCAACTGCCCCTGCATTTCTTCCGAATTTGAAAATCCGCAGGGCGTGCCGATTTCTGCTATCGTATTCGGCGGCAGACGTGCTAAAACAGCTCCGCTGGTATATCAGGCAAGAGACTGGGAACACGGCGTATTCGTTGGTGCTACAATGGCTTCTGAAACAACAGCAGCTGCTGCAGGTGCAGTAGGCGTTGTAAGACGTGACCCCATGGCTATGAAACCTTTCGTTGGTTACAATATGGGTGACTATTTCGCACACTGGCTTGAAATGGGTAAGAAAATGGACGCTGACAAAGCTCCGAAAATCTTCCACGTTAACTGGTTCAGACGTGACGATGATGACAACTTCCTCTGGCCCGGTTTCGGCGACAATATGCGCGTTCTTAACTGGATCATCGACAGATGTGAAGGCAAAGTTGATGCTAACGAAACTGCTATCGGTTTTGTTCCCAACAAAGAAGATATCAACCTTGAAGGTCTTGATATTTCCGATGAAGTTATCGACGAACTTTTAAGCGTTAAGAAAGAATACTGGGTAGACGATATTGCTAACCAGAAAGAATTCTTCGCTCAGTTTGGCGACAGACTCCCGAAAGAAATTACTGCTCAGCTTGAAAAACTTGAAAACAGCATGAAGTAATTTTACTATAAAAGCAAAAAGGCTATGCAAATGCATAGCCTTTTTTGTTGACTTAGTTAGCTTTTTGCTATATAATTAAGACAATAAATATTTTTCAAGGAGAAAGGTTATGGACTTTAGATTCAACTACAAAGAACCCCCTGAAACAGGCAATAACTACAGAAAAGATTATCTCGACGGTATTGATGCACTTATTGAAAGAAAATATGCAGAAGGCGAGAAAAACCGTCGCGAGCTTTTAAAAAATATTATAAGTAATCCCGAAAAACATCGCGAAGGCTTTAAAGAAATGCTGGGTTGGCCACTCACAGGCGAAACCGACCTTTCTTACGAGGTAAAAAAGGAATTTGTCACCGAAGATAACGGCGTTAAAATTTATCGTGTTCAGACCACAGTTCTCGGTGGACTTAAAATGTACGGAATGCTTTTTATAAGTGACGAATCAAAAGATACTCCCATGATAATCGCAAACCACGGCGGTCTTGGTGCGCCCGAGCTTTGTGGTGGTCTTTTAGAAATAGGAACCATCAACTACAACAATATGGTTGAGCGTATTTTAAAATACAAAGTAAATATTTATGCTCCCCAGTATCTTAACTGGAGCACCGAACGTTTTAAGGTTGCGGAAGAAAACATGGAACGCCGCGCAGACTACGGGTTCCGTCAGCTCCGCGATGCAGAGCTTCAGAATCTTGGTGGATCTATTACATCAGTTGAAATTTTTGGTGTAATGCGCTCAATTGATTATCTTATTGATTCAGGCATCTGCCGCGAGGATAAAATTGGTATGGCAGGGCTTTCCTATGGCGGACTTTACACCCTATTCATTACTGCCATTGATACAAGAATAAAAGCCGCTTGTTCCTTCTGTTTCTATACCGACGCAAGAAGTCAGATAAGCTTCAGGGACTGGGTTTGGAAAAATGCCGCAAACACATATTTC
>JAZOQS010000014.1:0-2164 GCA_045656205.1 Clostridia bacterium
GAAAGATACACGTTCTTCGCGTCCCTGCCTACTCCCCTTACGCCGTGGCAGAACACGCTATGGCACTGCTTTTAACTTCAATCCGCAGAATACACAAAGCATATATCAGGACAAAGGATTTCAATTTCAGTCTTTCAGGAATGACCGGCTTTGACCTTCACGGCAAAACGGTGGGTGTAATCGGCACAGGACGAATCGGCAGAGTTTTTATCGATATTTGCCGTGGGTTTGGTATGAACATACTCGCCTATGATAAATTCCCTGCTGACGATTCATCAATCAATTACGTATCTTTAGACGAGCTTTTTAAAAAGAGCGACATCATTTCGCTCCACTGCCCTCTTACGGAGGAAACACATCACATAATTAATAAAAGTTCAATTGAAAAGTGCAAGCATGGTGTTGTTATTTTAAATACTTCACGCGGAGCACTTGTTGATGCAGAGGCTCTTCTTCAGGGAATAAAGTCCCGCAAAGTAGGAGCTGCTTGTCTTGACGTGTATGAAGAAGAATCGGAACTGTTTTTTGAAGACTTTTCGGGTCATATTTTAGAGGACGACACCCTTGCCCGTCTTATTTCAATGCCCAATGTGATTGTCACATCCCATCAGGCTTTTCTGACAGAAGAAGCACTTTCAAACATTGCCGAAACTACGGTAAATAATATTGTAGAACTTACAAAAACCGGCAAATGCGAAAACGAAATCTGCTACCGTCAGGGCAGAGCCGAGGACTGCAAATCAGGTAAATGTTTTTGAGTTCTTTTTCCTGTTACCAATGCATACAATTAATTAAAAATGTATGCATTGGGGGATTCCTTAAGTTGAAAGAGCATATTGAAGAAAGAACTGTTGAACTTGCTAAATACATTACGGAAAATAAATGTACTGTCCGCGAAGCCGCAAAAAAATTCGGTATTTCCAAATCTACCGTACATAAAGACATTACAGAACGGCTTTTTCAGATTAATCCGTCACTGGCGTTGGCCGCGAAAGAAATTATGCTTGATCACAAACAGACGCGCCACATCAGGGGCGGAATGGCTACAAAGCTGAAATATGAACGTGAAAAAGCTCTTAAGGCATAAAAAAACCACCCTGCCGGGTGGATTTTTTTATCCTATAATTTCAATTCCCTGAACCGATTCGTTAACAAGTCCTTCAATATCAAGACGTGCTTCCGATTCCATAATTCTTTCAAGTTTTGGGTTAATATCGGGACGTTTGGGGACAAAGAGTGTACAGCAATCCTCGTAAGGCAGAATTGAAGTATCATAACTGCCGATTCGTCTTGCATAATTTATAATTTCAACCTTATCAAGACCAACAAGCGGGCGGAGAATAGGCATTGTTGCAACTTCGCTAGTCACAACCATACTCTGCATGGTCTGGCTGGCAACCTGTCCCAGACTCTCTCCTGTTATCAGTACTTTCGCGCCCACCTTTTCGGCAACTTTAATGGAAATTCTGTTCATGAATCTTCTCATTATAATTGTAAGCTGCTCTTCGGGACATTTTTCTTTGATTGCCATCTGAATCTCTGTAAACGGAGCTATATGCAGCGGCATTTTACCCGTGTACTGCTGCAGAATTTCTGCAAGTTCTACAACTTTTTCTTTTGCACGGTCAGATGTATATGGATAGCTGAAGAAGTTGATTGCTTCAAGCTCAACTCCGCGTTTTGCCATAAGCCATCCGGCAACAGGAGAATCTATACCGCCGGATAAAAGCAGAAGTCCTTTGCCCCCCATTCCGGTCGGGATGCCTCCGGCACCCTGAATTTTGTCACAGTAGATATATGCAAATTCATCACGGACATCTACAACCACTGTAATTTCTGGGGTTTTGACATCAACTGTCAGGTGGCTGAAATTTTTAAGTATCACTCCCCCTGCCTCACGGCATATTTCGGGAGATGTCAGCGGAAAACGCTTGTCGGCACGTTTTGCCTCAACCTTAAAGGTTCTAACCTTGTCGAGTGGTTCTTTAAGGTATTCTACCGATTTTTCGAGGATATCGGTCATATCTTTTTCGCAAACACAAGCACGGCTAAATCCCGCAATACCGAAAATGAGTTTTACTCTTGCGAGGGCTTCCTCAAAGTCGAAGTTTTCTTGTTTGGGCTCAATATAGATTGCTGATTGAGCCTTTTTTATTGTAATTTC
>JAZOQS010000015.1:0-18983 GCA_045656205.1 Clostridia bacterium
TTCGGTGAAGCATTAAACCGCATTCAGTGCGGTGACAGCAAGGCGAAAAAGTTTTATATGAGCAGGTAAACAGAAAAGGTGTGTGCAAATCTGCACACACCTTTTCTATCTTCTCTTTGGGTTTAAGCTTCAGTTTCAGCATTCTGTTATTTACCAAAATAATTTTAATCATTTTATTTTTTCAGGTTACACGAAAACTCATAAAGCTTATTAAACTGTTTATATTTTTCTTCCAAAGCACCATCGCCCGCCGGCTTAAATACCTTTTCAAATTCAATTAACTGTGACGTTTTTTCGAAGCTTTCAAATTTCCCGTCACACATAAGAATTGCATTGTCCCAGGTTTCACACTTGGCAATCCCACCTTTTCCGTCAGGTCTTTCTGTTATGTAATTGCAAAGCTTTGCATAAACATTTTCTGGCACCCAGCCAAGTCCGAACGAAATATGCTCCGCATGAATTCCCAAATCTCCCATACAACCGTATTCGCCGTTTACGTCTATCATTCTCTTCCAGTTAATAGGCTTATCGGGGTTCAGATCACTTGAATGGCAAAAGCCTACTTTGACTTCTAAAATTCTGCCTGTTTTGCCCTGTTTTACATATTCAATCAGCTTCTGGCAAGCCGGATAAAAGGGGAATTCACTGGCACAGCGGATAACAGACAAAGTACAATTATATCATAACATATTTTCCGTTTTTTTCAACACACAAATTCCACATTTTTATGGAATATATTTTGTTTTTAGAATTTTTTTATAAAAAAACGCTCAACTGAAATGCACCCCCAAAGATAGACATTTTGGGGGTGCATTTCACTGGGCGAAGTTTTTTCTAAAGTTCAAATCTTTTTCTCAGTTCAGGGATTTCAATATTAAGCACATAATCAACCTGTTTTATTTTCCAGAGGACATTTTCTTCTCCACCGACATATTCCATGCTCGGTTCCCAACCAAGTCTTGAATCATTTCCAACAAATTCAAGGGCGTTTTTCGCGTTTATTCTCTCGTTTAATAGAATCGCTTCAAGATTATCTATAAGGCTTTGAACTGCATTTCTGTCTGTCTGGGCAAAAATCTGATTTTTGGTGACATACCAATACTTCATATTTATACCGGTTGTTACAACCGTCACAATATATCTGCCCATATTGATAAGTCTTTCAAGCTCTTCATTCTGCCCGGAAATATTTGATAAAATTCCAATACCGTCCGTCATAAGCCCTTTTGCCTTTTCAAGATATTTAATCTCAACAGGCACGCGCAGAGACGGGTATGTATTTTTGGACATATAGTTCTGCGGGAAACGTTTTCCGTAATCTGTATAACAAATCCTGCTGCCGAAATGCGCGTCCGGATCAGACGGAACACAAAATCCTCTTTTCAGACAGAACGGGAATGACGGACCAACCCTGAAAGGTCCGTACTGGTCATCTTCACACGGAATGAAATTGGTAATCGCTTCACTCCACAGCCCCAACGCTTCCTTAACAGCGTCTTTATTTTCGGCACCGAAATATCTGGCAATCACCTTATCAAATTCTGCTTCGCTGTCTGCTCCTTTTATTAACGCATAGTTTGAAAGGTCGCCGATAAATGAAGGGTAAAATCCGTAGTGATGGGACTCCATAATTCCGCACATTCCCCATTTATCCTTAGCATCTTTCATACTGTCATATCTTTTCATCCATTGCTGAGGAACGGGTATATAAGGAATTGTACCGATATCCCAGGTCTGTCCGCCTGTATTTGTCATGCCGTAGAGGCTGATTCCGCGTTTCTTTGCTGCTTCCGCTTCGGAAGTGAATATAGATGACGGACCTGCTGACGAGATTGTGTAGTCTGCACAATATTCCGTAACGTCCTCAAGGCTGTACTGCTCATACAATTCATATGTAACCAGAAGCGAAATATCTGTTGGCAGTTTTTCTATAAATTCCACTCTTTTATTTTCGGGCATCCAACCGGTATTGTATGTCCAGAAAACAATGTCTGCATCAGGCTTTTGTGCCCTTACAACATCTTTTATAAGATTTATCCATGCAGGATAATCTTCGCACGTCCAGTATCCCGGATTTGGCTTGCCGTCAGGCAGATAAAATCTGTCTCTGCCGGTAATTTTTGCTACGCTGGGGTCTTTGCTCTGGAAATATGCACTCTCCCCTACAAAAATAAGTCCTTTAAAGCCCGGGCACTTTTCAAAAAGTTTTCCGTATATGTTATGATACGCCTCTTTTGCTCCGGGTTCGTCCGGGTGGACTCCGCCTGTCATATAGTTATAAGCATACACATCCAGCCCGTAACGAGCCGTTCTTGAAATCAGGTCGTTATACTCGTCACAATGGTCAAGGTCTTTTATAAAAATAACAACCGCATCTCTGCCGGAATGTGCAATTTTTGCCAGATATTCATCAGGGTAAACGTCCAGCGCATAGCCTGAATGTACCATTCTTGGTGAAAACAGCGGTGCTCTTTTTTCCACCTTTTTCTGTAAGAATGGTGCTCGTCTTATGCTCATTTTATCCTCAAGGAAATAGAGCCCCTGCGCGGCTCCCCTGTCATCAAACCCGCAAATGGCAACTTTATCGGAAACATCGGTACAGAAACCTTTATAGCAATCTGCTTCAGCCAGGTCAATATCAAAATCTTTTTTAGTTCCTACAAAAATGTCAGCACTGTCTTTGTCACATTCAGCAACTTTTACCGACAAGGTTCATAGAAACTGACAGAAAATCTGCAAAATCCTCTGCTGCTATACGAATAACCTCAGAAGACCTTGGCGGATAACCAACTGTCATACCATTTTCTATAACAAAATCATCACCGGACGGACAAACCGAATTATCAATTATTTTTTCTTTGTGTATTTGGACAAGCTTATCTCTAAAAGCATATGACGTTTCCTTATTCAATAATACCACCTCTTCAGGCTATTTTATTGAAATTATAGCACACTTTATTATAGAGGTCAACTATATTTTACAGTAAAGAAAAATCAGCTCAAATATCACATAAGAGCAGAAATTTCATCATTACAGATGTTGCAAAATAAGATAAACAGATTTATAATAAAAGCATAATATATTTTAAAGAGGAATGAGTTTTATGAATAAAACTTATAACATCCGGACTTTTGACCAGTTCATAAAAGCAGCCGAGGATGTCAAAAAAGAGTGTAGGGTAATTATTAATATTGAAAATGATATATATCTGCATCACGCCGTTGAATTTTCCGGATGCAGCAACCTTGAAATCACCTCCTCAAACGGAGCTTCTCTGACGGGCGGAATTGTTAATCCCGAATGGATAAGAGAGGGGGATTATTTAACCTTTTATACAGAAATTATGCCGCGTATGCTAATTATAAACGAAAAACCCGTTCCGCAAACATCTTTTCCTGCGGACGGATATCTCGAAAACACTGATATTTGTACATACGGCTGGCTAAACTCAAGAAATGGCGGCTGGGATAAAACTCCCACTCCATTCGATTTGACTCACATCACATCAAAACCGGGAGATATTCCCGATTCCCTTGATATAGAAAACTGCGATATAAAAGTTATTCATCAGTGGGACGAATCCACCGTATCCATCAAAGGATATGATGCTTCATCCGGAATAATTGAATGCGAAAACGTAATGGCTCACCCGGCAGGTGCTTTTGGTGTTCACAAATATCAGTTTATAAACACCGCGTATGGTCAGCCTCAAAAAGGCAAATGGTATTATGACAAAAAGCAGAAAAAAATATATTACTGCCCGGCGGATGGTGAATGTGCTGAAAATATTTCGGCTATGATTCCTCAGGCAGACTCTTTGATTGTTATAAAGGACTGCAAAAACGTAAGCGTTAACAGTTTAAACTTTGTACTTTCAAATGCTGTCACAGGAGTAATTTCCGGTCTTCGCGCAATAAATCCCATAGGAGCAATACAGATTGAAGACAGCGAAAACGTTAACCTTGATATGCTTGAGATTTCATTTTCAGGCGGTCAGGGAATTAAATGTGTCCGCTCCAAAAAAACCTGTATAACAAATTCCATCATTGAAAACTGTGCTTCCTGCGGAATTGCAACCTTTAAATGTAAAGATGAATATATCGGTTACAATGTTATTAGTGATGTCGGTCTTGTTGACTTTTCTGCCGTATCCATCCACGCAGGCGGAAAATCCGAGCTTGTATATGTTCTTGACGGTTCAAAAGAAGAACACGGGCAGACCGTAATTGATTCAAACACAATTGACGGTTCACCCTATTGCGGAATAACCTGCAACGGCGGACCACACATCATAAAAAACAACAAGGCAACTCGCTGTATGCAAATTTTAAAAGACGGCGGTGCAATATACTGTTCAAGAGCAATCGGTACTCTTGTAAAAGATAACTATGTCAGCGATGTCCCTTCCGACACAGCGTACGCATATTATCTTGATGAGCTTTCGGAAAACTGCGTGGTTGACGGAAATGTTTCTGTAAATGTTAACATTCCGTTTAATGCTCACATTGCTAAATGCTGCACCCTGTCAAACAACCTGTTCATAAATAATGAAGATACAAAAATAAGGCTTATGAGGTCTGTTGATTTTTCTTTTTCAAATAACATTATAATAAGTGACGGAGAAGTTTCTATCGGTATAAAAAGCTATATGCCGGATGAAAATTTCACTTTAAAAGACTGCGTTACTTTTGACGGAGATATTATTTGCGCACCGCTTTTCACTGATGATAACGGTGAAAAGATAAATCTTGACATTTATCCATCCATTACCTACTCAACAGAAAATGACAAATTTATCATATCAAACCACCCGGGTAAAATCTGCAACAAATACATAGTAACCAAAACGGAGCCTCATTGTATCATTACAAAGGTTAAACCCGAAAAAGAGGATGAATATAAAAAATTGCATGATGAAATTTGGGATATGGTTGTCAAAAACGGGCATCTGTATAACGTCAGAAATTATTCAATTTTCAAATTCCGCGATATGTACGTTTCCTTTTTTGAATATACCGGTAATGATTTTGAAAGTGATATGAACAAAAAAGCTATTCTCCCCATAACGAAAAGATGGCAAAAGCTATGCCGCGATTGTTTTGAAGAAATTGAGGACAATCCGGAAAAAATATTTTTCGACAGATTTTAAAAGGAGTAAAGTTATGCCCCAAGTAAAACTTACAACTGAAGACAGATTTATAAAGAGCGACAGAATTAAAGCTCTGCAAAAAAGAAGTCAGGAGCTTGCAATCTCCGGCAAGAGAAATCTGTACACCGCAAACAACACTCAACTTGTTTATCATTGGTCTGATGCAGGAAATGCCATAGCACCACGAAGCGGAGAACATAAGTTTGAGGGACTGAGTCTTGGCGACCACGGATGCAGGGTTGACATTGGAATTCCCTTCCCTCATCTTGATAAAATGCCGTCAAAAATCGAGGGGTATAAGAAAACAGCCGAAAGCTAGGGCAAGGATTTCAAATTCCTAATGGATAACAGTCCTGCCGAAATATATGAAAAATGAGCTTATTGTCGGCGAATTCCACTGGGAAATGAACGAGGTTCGTCCTTACGATTTTGGCGATGAAGTTAAAAGACTCGGTAAAATCGTAAGAGAATTCGGCGCAGGTGGTAACAGTCACGGTCACACTTGCCCCGACCTTTCAATAGGATTAACCCAGGGTTGGGGTGGAATTTTAGAAAGAATCAACAAGTCTCTTGAAAAATACCAAAGGCTTGAAAACGAAAAAAAGGTCACCTATCTCAAGGGTGCAAAATATACTTGTCAGGCCATCATTGACTACATAAAAAAATATAGTGAAAAAGCCTGCGAGCTTTATACTAACTGCAAAGATTCTGTTCAAAAAGCCCGCTATCTTAAAATATCAAAGGCTTGTGAAAATATATCCGAAAATCCTCCAAAAAGTTTCTACGAGGCGGTTCAGTGGCTGACATTTGCAGTTCTGACAGACAGAATTGTCGGTCACGGCAACGGATATGGCAGAATTGATCAATACCTTATCGAATTATTTAAAAAAGATATAGCTTCCGGCGAAATTACGCGTGATGAGGCACGTGAATATCTTGCCGAAATGTTTTTAAAACTTCGCGGTCAGTTTTTCAGCATGGGCGGAAGAGACAAGGATGGAAAAGATGCTACAAATGATGTAAGTTTTCTTGTAATGGAAGCATACGATATGATTGACGATTATAACAATCTCGGTGTTATGTGGCATCCTGATATGAACAAGGAATTTTATTCATATGTCTGCGATGTTCTGGCAAGGCACGGTGCGGGCATCCCCTCGCTTGTAAACTATGATGTGATTTACAACACAGAGCTTCGTTCAGGGGTTCCGGAAGAACACGCCAGCGAAGTTTGTTACAGCGGATGTCAGTGGTACTGCATCCCCGGCAGAGAATACTGCGACCAGGATACAAATGCGGTTGTTCTGACAGACCCTATGTTCCGTGCAATAGATAATGCAGTTGCAAAGAATTGCTTAGATTTTGAAGAGTTATATTCAGAATTTGTGAAAGAACTCCTTAAAACCTGCGAAGCTCTGCGTGTATTTAAAGATGCACAGTATGATGTTATCGATTCGGTATGGCCGGAAATTGTGACTTCTCTTAACTGTCACACCACCATTGAGCGCGGACTTGACATAACTGCTCACCACGGGGTTGACTATCAGTTCACATCAACAAACATTCTGGGTATACCAAATGTTTGCGACTCTTTCTTTGCTATAAAGAATCTCGTTTTTGAAAAGAAATTATATACTTTGAAAGAAGTTCGTGATGCTGTTAAAGAAAACTGGAAAGACAATGAAATTATGCGCCAGCGTTTCCTGAATGAAAACAAGTATGGAAACGACATTGACGATGTTGATGCAATGTATGTTCGCATCACAGAAACAATTGCAGAAATTATGGATAACATGACCAACAACAGAGGTCAGCAGTACAGAGCAAGCCTTTTTCAGTTTCAGGGACATACTGCTTCCGAAATAATCGGTGCAACCCCCGACGGCAGACTTGCAAACGAGCCACTGGCACACGGTTGCAATCCGACTGCGGGCAGAAATGTTAAAGGACTTTTAGCTACGGCAAATTCCTGTGCAAAGGTTGATAACAAAAAGTTTCTTGGGGGATCTTTGCAGGTTGAACTTCAGCCAAGCTTTTTTGACGGCAAAAATGACATTCATAAATATGTTGAAGAGTTTTCAACCGCTTTCTTTGGCAAAAACGGCATACAGATAAACTTAAATATTATGGATCTTGAAGAACTAAAAAAAGCAATAGATGATCCGGATAATGAAAAATACTGGAACATAATAGTAAAAGTTACCGGATATACTTCAAAATTTGTAACCCTCTCAAAATCATTCCAGAAAGAATTTGTAAGTAGGACTAATTATGAAAAATTATAATGTTGAGCATTTATTTAAACAGGAAAATATTGATAAACAAACAGAATGTCTGTGTCAGTATGTCTGTGGGAAAAACCGCAGAATACGGATTCATAATCATGATTTTTATGAAATTTTTCTCACTCTGTCAGAAACAAAACATTTTATAAACGGAAAAAGCGAAAAACTTTCCCGCGGAGCACTTGTTTTAATTAAGCCAAGCGATATCCACGGCATACTTTATGACGAAAATTCAGATTGTGAGATTATAAACTTTTCTTTTTCTTCCCGCCTTTTAGGGCTTATTACCGAGTATTTTTCAATAAGTCAGACCTTTATTGACAGTATGCAAAGCTATAAAATTATGCTGTCTGAATTTGAAACACAAAAACTTTCGGAAAAGCTGAAAACTCTTACAACAGAAAACCCGGATATTGTAAATATCCGCACTGTCCTTTTCGGGCTTCTGACACAGTTTTTGAACACTTCAGATTATGAAGAAAAATCTTTCCCCAAATGGTTTGAGAATATGTGTACATATATGAAAGATCCGGAAAATTTTATAGTCGGAGTAAGCCGTATGCCTGAAATTTCAGGAAAAAGTCGTGAGTATATCGCCCGTTCTTTCAAAAAGTTTCTCGGTATAACACCAACGGAGTTTGTTAACGATTTAAGACTTACTTTTGCTGCTTCAAGAATCATTAACACAAGCCTAAATATTACTGACATCTGTCTCTCATCAGGGTATGAAAGCATCTCATGGTTCAACAAAATGTTTTTGAATAAATATGGTATGAGTCCGAAAGATTTCAGAAAAAAGGAAAGAAACCATGAATGCTCTGATATTTGACATTTATAAAGGGACAACGGGTGACGGTCCCGGAATAAGGGACACCGTCTTTTTCAAGGGATGTCCCTTAAACTGCAAATGGTGTCACAACCTGGAAGGGATTGATGTTAAAAACCGGCTATGGTGGGAACATAAGACTTGTATAGGTTGCGGTCTGTGCAAAGATGCGTGTAAAAATAATGCAATTTTTGTTTCAGCCGACGGGGTGGCATTATCCCCGCAGGATTGCAAGCTGTGTTCTTCCTGTCAAAATATTTGTCCCACAAAATCAATTTCAGCCATCGCAAAAAAATATACACTCCGTCAATTGACAGAGGAAATTTTAAAGGACCTTGAATATTTCAAAGTATCGGGCGGTGGTGTGACTGCATCAGGCGGCGAAGCTATGATGCAGTATGAATTTGTATATGAATTTTTCTCAGAAATGAGAAAAAACGGTATAAATACTGCACTGGATACAACCGGATTTTGCGACTTTGAAAAGCTCCGGAAAGTTCTTACATACACCGACACGGTATTGTATGACTTAAAGGTTATAGATTCGCAGCTGCATAAAGAGTGGACCGGTGTGGATAATAAAATAATTCTTGAAAATATTAAGAATATTTCTGCTCTTATAAAAACCGGTCTTCCCATTAAACTCTGGATTCGCACACCCATTATACCAAGGTTTAGCGATAACGAAAAGGTTATTTCAGAAATTGCGGACTTTATAAAGGCAAATCTGTCCGAAACCGTTGAAAGATGGGAGCTTTGTGCATTTAACAATTCATGTGCAAACAAATATAAAAAGCTTGGAAAAGAATGGCCGTTTGAAAAAGTTGAGCTGATTTTAAAAGAAAAAATGAACGAGCTTAAATTGATTGCCCAAACAAGCGGTGCAAAAGAAATTGTTACAAGTGGAATATTAAAAAATTAAAAGGACTTCCTGCGGAAGTCCTTTTTCTGTTATTCAATTATCCATTCGTTTCCGGAAACTATCGGGCAAAGTCTGTCATCGTCCGCCCATACAAACACTCGTATTTTTCCGGTTTTCCCCGATACCGGCAGCGGATCAGAAACAATTCTTGTTGTTGCTTCCGGCGGTAGATCAAACTTTTTTTCTCCTATGATGCCAATTTGTTTACCTTTTAAATCATAGTAAGCAAGTATCATTTTTGCTTTTTTATTAACCTTTGTGTTATTTCTTATGCGGTAAGAAATATACTGATTGTTCCCGGTTGATTTGATTTTTTCGGCAAGCCTTGTATCGCCAATCTGCACATCTTCATAAACTCTCATTTCCGAAATTGCAAATTCCGGCGTTTGACTTGTTATATTTATTGACAGTCTGCCGTTTTTGGGAAGTTTTATTCTCAGTCTGTTAACTCCCTTCATTTCATCTGCAAATACGCAGGAAAGCGAAGAATCCCACTCATAGGTCATGCTTCCGTTACCATTTTTAAATGTAAGTCTGCCTTTTTCAAATTCAGTCGAAATTCCCGGATCAGTTGATTCTGCAGGAATGGGCAGATTAACCCAGTAGGTTTCATTTTGTGCCATACCCGTAAGTGCAACCGTCATTGTAATACCATTACTGTTGAGGTCATATGTCCAGGATGCCGTTTTGCCGGTCATAACCTTTTTCCCGGTTTCACTTGTTGCATTTCCGTCCGGAATTTCTCCCGAAATTTTAAATGTTCTTCCCGGCAGAAGCCATTCAAATGATATGCTGTCAAGTCCGCCATAACGGCTTGTTCCCTCTTTACCGCTGTACATTGTGAGATTACCATTCACATCAGCACCGTATATACAGGAGGATACAATATCATCGACCGAGGTTACCATGTATTTTTTTGACGATTCATCATCCACATATCCGTTGTGTTTTTTTGAAAGAAGAGTTTTGCCAGTTCCTTCTGCCCAAAGAAAAGTAGGTCCGCCACCCATAAGAGATGCTGTTTCATAACTTGTGGAATCGTCTACTCCATAAAAAATCGTACCATATATCCCCTTATGTTTAAATGCTATGAACCCATCCTTGTCCCATATTGTGCCATCTTTGGCTTCATAAGGCAAATTTTCCTGAGGCTCACACCATTGTGTTGCATTATATGCATCATATGTTGCAAGTGGCCAGTTTCTGAGCCCATCCCCCGTGGTAAATTCCTTATCGTACTTGGTCCAGTACCTTTTAATCTGTTTTAGTGCCCAGTCTTCCGAGTTAATTCTGTGAGGGTATGTAACGGGAGAAAGATTCTTAAGTTTATTTCCCGACTGCATCTCATATCTTCTTCTCGCAAGCGGAAACTCATCCCAAATCATTGTATATCCGGGATAGTTATCCGTTCCGAGTGCGCTGTCCGTTCTCGACGTGAAAGATGACGGATTGAGCATAATAGCCGAACTCTCATAGGGTTGAGGTGCCCAGAAAAAGCTTTCAAATTCAAGATTTTTCTCTATCGACGCCTTAATATCTGAAATCAGCTGATCGTCCGCTCCTGGCATATTTTTATAGAAATTATACAAGCTGTAATAATGATATTTATTCATATACTCATAGCTTGCGTCACAACCGCCCGATTCAAGAAAATATCCAAGATCAGAGATTCCGTGCTGATTGTCAGTATTATTAATCAGCGATTCAATCTGTCTTTGAAATGTATCATGATACCTTTCAAACCGAAACATATCATAAGCTCGAATTGTATAGGTCATGCAAAACAGTGCCTGGTTTGTCGGCCCCTGACCGACATAGTTGCCCATTTTATCTACCATGGCAAACACTGCTTCATCAAGAATTTCGCGAGTCTGCACATCTAATTTGTCACGAATCTGATGATATGCATGAACAAACGGGTCCATTGTAAACATAGCCGCCGTCATAATAACATATCTTTCGGTCAGATTATTGACCCTTAAACTATCATCCTCTGAAAGTTGGGTTACAACCGCCAAAAGTCCAATCGCCGCCCTTTTAATAAGCGCCGGATTATCTTTTAAATAATTAAGCTTAAGATCAAGTGTAGTTGCGCCCGCCATGGAATTAACCACAGTTGCACAGCGTTTGAGCTCGCTGAAATATCCGTGTTGCCAGTTAAGCTCGGGAACTGTAATTGGTTCATCCCACGTTATTCCAAGATAGGGACTTGAAGTATCAAGAATCTGATTTTTTACCGCATAATCTATACCGCCAATAATTCCATACCCACCGAAAAGCTGAGCTTCCGCCATTGCATTTTCAATATTTTCAGGCATTTTTGCGGGCTTCTCATAAGAAACCGTCAGGTTTCCGCTTTCTATCAGGCGGACAATTTCTTCTCTTGCACGTTTCTGAAGCGGTCCCTGAACCGTGATTCCGCCGGTTTTATCCCAGCCGCCTTTTAAAGTTTCTGCCGCCTCTTTTGACGGGCAGATAAGCCCCGGAACACCGTCAATTTCAATTTCACCGTAAAAATTTTCGCCATAATCTATACGATATGCTTTTTCCGGTAAAACATTTTTTGTATGAATTTTTTGTTTAATATACGCCCTTGTTGTAGGTTCAGACTCCGCAATCTTATTATTTTCTTCATCATAGAGAGTGATTGGGGTGTCAGTGCTTACGGCCGTATAAAAATAATCAAGAGTGTCCTGCGTATAAATCCATTTTTCTTCAGGAAGCGTGTTGCTCTTCCCCAAAACTTTTTCGCCGCGAATACCCCATATATCGGTATCGTTAATCCCAATACTGAACAAATCTTTTGTTCGTCCGTTCATAATCTGGATTTTCCATATTCCAGGGATATTTTCTGTAATATTAAAAACGTGATATTCTTTCCCAACCTCATCCATATGGGCAAAATCATAAACCGCAACCATATTACCATTCGGGTCTATAACTTTTGCTATGCAGGAGGACAGGTATGATGTGCAACCGCCCTCGTCAAGATTAACGGGAGAGGTTATTTCCCTTGCAACATAAATTTCGCCGGGAGCT
The DNA here is from genome assembly GCA_045656205.1 of Clostridia bacterium. GTDB lineage: Bacteria > Bacillota > Clostridia > RUG12999 > RUG12999 > RGIG7450. Next base: position 12,223 of record JAZOQS010000015.1, read on the forward strand.
CCATCAAAATACGCAAGCATTGCAAGGCCCGACACGCCCCATTGCGGACGAATTCCCGCAGTTTGCAGAACATCAAAGGAATCTTTCGGGTCTGTTTCGGCAAGTACAGTCGGACAGAATATTATAAAGGTTAAAACCATAAATAAACAAACAAGCTTTTTCACACTTTTCCCCCATTCCTTTTTTACTTAAAAAAATTTGATACAAAAATCAAAAAACTTCCGGTATTTTCTGATTTTTATATCAAAACGCCCATTGGGCGGGATGGGAGGAAGTTCCTCCCATCCGGAGAGTATTTATAATATTAGTTGGCTGTAGATAACGAATGGATGGTTCCATAAGCGTCAAGGTTGCCTAAGCCTTCGCAGGCAAATGCTTTAACCTCAACTACATCCGAGCCGGTTGCAGCAGGTAAATCAAGGTTAACTGTGATTGTATCACTTTCATCTTCTGCAAATGTTTTCTTAACAAACGCAAGGTTTACAAGAACGTCATTTTTATAAACACCAAAGAATACTGTACCTGTAGCTGTGCCGGTAGCTTCTGCATTTACAGCAGTTGTTGTAACACTTACTGTGCTGCCGAGAACTTCAGCAAGATTTGTTACATTAATGTTTCCGTAGAAACCTTTTTTGATTACAAGTTCAGAAAGGTTAATCTGCGGAGGAAGCTCTGTTGTGAAGGAAGCAAATGTTGTTTCCTGTTCAAGAGCGTAACCGTCAATACCGAAGTATTCAGCGCTACCGCCGATTGTGTATGTTGTTCCAAGGCTTAAATCTTCGTTGAATTTAACCTTGAAAGCTTTTGCAGTTTTAGCACTTTCCGGTTCTGTTGAGTAAACGTGTTCAATTGTGTAGTCTGTGCCGGGAACAAGTGTTTCGCTGCCTTTTTTAACTACGATGTACTTGTCAGCTGCATCAATAATTTCGTGGCTGAAGTTAACAGTTACTTCTTCAGTTGTAACCGGAACATCTGTTGTTGATACAAGGTCTGTGCCTGTAGCTGCAATTTTAGCATTGTCGATAGTGTAAATTCTTACGTTATCAACTTTGAAGTCAACGTTCTTTGAACCTGCAAATGAAATAGCATTAACTGTTGTAACATTGGCACTACCATTCAATTTTCCAGAGCTAATTCCGTCAATATATGTATAGTAATTGGCTCTGTTGTAATTATCTCTTGTAAGGTCAATTACAAATGTATAGTTAACTTTTTCCAGATTGCTGATTTTTGCCAAATGTGCCTGGTTATTCATTGCTGTTGCATCAAGTTCAGCATTGTTACCATAAAGAGTTCCCGTAACATTTCCCTGTGTATCATGAGTATAATCCCATGCCGCAACATATTTAGTGTGTGGTGCTGGTTTTTGACCATATAATACAAAATCTGCACTCGCTTCACCAATTTTAATATGATGTGTATATATATCACCTCTGGAAGCAAGTCCACCACCGCCAAGAGTTGTTTGATCTGTTATCGTTGCATCATAATCCACATCCATAGATATAACAAGCTTTTCAGGCTGAACATTTCCTGCCTCAGCAGCTGCTTCGTCATAGGTAAAATTTTCAAATTTTATACCAAGAGAGCCGTTCACACCAGGTGTTGAGTTCATAAGCAAGTATTTATCTGTTGTATCTGCGTTATCATAGGCATGTATTTCACTGTAAGCTCTCATGTTATAGAAGTTAATAGGGTTATCGGTTGCATCATCATATCTTTTGATTGCCTCACCATTAAAATCAATATATGACGGGAAAGTATGTGTTTTTGGACCAGGATATTCGCCCTCAGCAAGAGCGGAAACGCCGAGCATACTTACCATAAGGCAAACTGCCATAAGAATTGTAATTATTTTTTTCATAACTTATCCGCTCCTTTCTTAGTTTGCTGCAGCAATATCTTCAGCCAGAGGTTTGATATATGGCTGCATCATATTTACCTTGTTCCAGAGGAACAGTTTAACAGTGCCGCCTGCAAGAGATGCAGGAACTGTCATACCTGCTGCAATTGTTTCTTCTTTAAGTGCAGGAATGTTTTTAGAAACATATGAAGCATTTACAAATTTTCCGTTTGCATCATAAACAGCAATAATAGCTGTTGCAGGTTTGCTTGTCTCAACTGTGCTCTGAACCTGTGCGGCAAATGTGTAAAGTCCGCCATCAGCAGAAATTTCTGTTTCATTTGCCATATAGGAATCAAAGCCGCTGTAAATCTTTGTTTCTGTCACATAAAGTGCGGGAGGAGCCTGAGTTGTGAAAGTAATAGTTTTATCACCAAGCGCGATTGCTTCTCCGTCTTCTCTTTTAACAGAGCTGAAATCAAGTGTGTAGGGTGTTGAATAAGCCAAATCGTCACCAATTGTAACAACAACTGTTTTGTTATCGCTTTCGGACAGAGCAGCAGTTGTGCTTACAGTGTTTCCACCACCTGTAAGTGTAATACCTGTGAGGGAAGATGCAAGAACGGGAGCGTTCATTGTAAAGCTAACAGTTTTTTTGTCAAAAGCAACATTTGTTGCTTCATCATCAGCAGATGATTCAAATGCGAATTTGTCTCTTGTGTAGATATTTACATTATCTAAATAGAAATCACCATACAAATACTGGTCACTGTAATAACCACCAATAATCAGTTTATCTGCAAGGACTCTGGTAGAAAAAACAACTCTTTCGCTTGATGTTTCATTTGTTCTTAAGTTTTTAGTGCTTATGGTCATTGTTCTTCTGCCTGAACTGCTGACTGTTGCTCCTGTATGGTCAACAATGTCTATGGGGGTTGCATCCTGCATATCAAGAACATACTGAACTCGATACCAGTCTCCTGGTGTTAAGAAAGCACCTACGCGGTCATTATATGAAGATCCACCAGAAGCAGGCGTAGTCATATCTTCATTAAACTTAATTGTTTTATAAGAAGTCAGATAGAAAGTATCTGTGTTCCTTTCATGTTTAACCGCTGTAGCATAGTCGTTAACACCAAAAACAGTATATTGATATCTTACAAAGCTTGTTGCCCGTGTTCCTAAACTTGGAACAAACAAGTCATACTCAATATAGAGTTTGTCTGAATCATAATTGCTGATTTTAGTAAAATCTTTTCCTAACGGTACACCAATTCCCAGTCTGGCATTTGCATCAGTATGTGCTGTTGCAGTCTGGTCAAAGTCTGAACCTGAAATTTTAAGAACTTTACCTCTGCCAGTCCATGCAGCATTTTCGTCTGTTGCATTAACGGCAGCTATTTTGGCGTCGCCGGCAAACGGGTTTTCTTTTTCTGTTACAGCAAGTGGTTGCCACCACTGAGTACCGTCTGTTGTGACTGCAACATTTTCGAGAGCGGTTGCCAAGTCTTCTACAGTGTCACCACTTGACGCGTCAACATTGATGTCCCAGCTGTCGAAATCAATGTCATAGATGGTGTCGATGGAGTCGCCTGCTGCGAAAGCACCAAATCCTGCCATTACTGATATCAGCAGGCAAATTGCAGCTGAAAGACCAATAATTTTTTTCATCTTTTCTCTTCCTTTCTTTTTTACATTTTTCTCATATTTCACAAAAGCCTTGCGGTGTGCTTTCATTACTGACCGGTTTTTTTGCATTTTATGAGCCTTTGCCTATTCCGGCTCAATACCATGCGGTCGGTTATAGGCATTCCGTACCGAAGTGGTCTTTCATGCAAAAATACTTTCGGGTAGTTGCGTTCCCCATTTTTAACCGTATGAGTAAAATGCTTTTTTAATTTATTTAAAATTCCCGGTCGGCAGAGCGCAGGTTGCGACTACGCTCTGCTTTTCATGAAAATTTTAAGCATTATTTATTATCTGTAAACAATCACTTCGTAGAGTTTGCCATATTCGGATATAAAGAAAGCTGCATCTTCAGGTCTGAGTTCCGAAGAGGTTGCTTCTCTTACAGAGCCGTTTTCATAAACAAAAATTTTAACTTCTGTCATCTGGTCTGCAAAAGGACGTGCTTTATTAATATTTGCAACAGTTTTCTCTGCCGCTGTACGATAGAGGAAGTTGCCATCCGCATAGACTTTATGGATGCTACCTGCAACAAGGTATACTGCAGAGGTGTGTGTAGCTTTTGTTGCATAAACCACGTTACCAGAGCCGTCTCTCATACTTACTGCTTTAAACAGAAGTCTGAATATGTCTACATAGCCTTCACTGTCGGTTCTGTAGTGAATTACATCGCCAGCCTCAAGTTCCTGCCAGTCAGTATACAGATATGAACTGTAAATATGACCGAATGTACCGTTGTCTGTGTCTTCTAGGGTGTCCTCGGTGGCAATAAGTCGTTTAACTTCCATTTTGGATGCTTTACCGGGAGTTCCCGAATATGTGAGACCTGTAAGTTCAACTCTTTCTTCGCCATCATTGTTAAGGACAACAGATTTGTCAAACACTACAAAGCTGTTTATTTCACCGGTTGAGTGGTTGTACGGAAGTGTTTTGCTTTCGGTTGAACTTCCGTTTTCCGATATTTTGTTATAGTCGATTACAATAGTTGCGATATTGTAATATTCATCGGTGTCATAAAGTTCAAGGAAATAACTTCTGTTGCCTGCAAGAACTTTTTTACCTGTTGTGATTTTGAATTTTTTGTCTTCCTCTAAATCTTCAGGAATTTCAAACATAATTGTATTATCATCTATTGTATAAAGATGTTTGAATGTATTGTAATATTTGATGCTTCCCTCAAATTCTTTAGAGAATTTTTCAATATCATATCCTTCATAAGGAGTTGTTGCAGTATAATCTGTAACGGTGTTGATTGCAGTTACAACGCCGGCTTCGTCAGTTTCATAAGTGATAAGCTGTGTATCAAGTGATCCTGACGGGAAAAGGGTTGTGTCTGAAAGAAGATCGGTTGCAGGTTTTCTTGCACCATTGATTTTGATTTTCTCAGGTGTTTCGCCACTGATAAACTGAGCGTCTTCCGTAAAGAGTTTTACAACAAGTTTGCCGCTTTCTCCTCTTGCCGGAACAGCTTTTAAAATATAGCCGTATTTTTCAGTTTTGTTGGCAATCATTGCATCGGTGTCAATTTTTGAATAAATTACGTTGCCTTCGCTGTTAAGGTACAAAACAACATATGTATTAAGTGCAGGAATATTTGCTTTGCCTTCAGCTACAAGCATTTCAAAATATGCTGAATAATCATAGTTTTCATCATCAACCATCACGCTTGCTGAACCTTTTGCAGTTACAGTTCCTGAAACCTTTGTTGTAACAGTTTCAACTGATGCTCTTGTTAAGTTTGCATTATCAGCATAAGGCATTGTGCTTCCCATATCAAAAGTGATTGCACCGGGCATTACTGCAATAATGTTTTCATTTTTAACAGCGCTCATTCCTGCTGAAATGCCGTTTTCGTAAACTACAAAATCAACATCTTCTATATTAAGCTGTTTTCCGCTTATCGCGTCCGCTACATATTCCTCTTCATAGGAACCTGCTACTTCATAGAAGATTTCGTAGGTAATATATACCATTTCGTAAATATCATCTTCATTAGCATCCAGAAGTTTTACGCTACCCGACAGAGGTTTCATGATTCTTTCATCAAAGAGGGCTTTCTGTCCGTTTAAGAAAATCTGGCTTGTAGTTGAAATGCGAGCTTGCTCGAGTTCTCCGTCTTCATTAGTGTAAGTATATGTATATTCTGCATATTCTTTAATATCTGAAGCGGGTATATAAAGTTCAAAATCGTCATAATTTTTAATTTTTTCAACGTAAAGAACGTTTGCATTTTCTTCTTTACTGTCAACCACAATACGAACTTCATAACCTAAAAACTCTGAAAAATTCTTGTTTTCTGCTCTGTATGTTACGCCTCCAACCTTGATTTTTCCGTTTGGAACGGGGTTGGAACCATTGATGGCTGACTTGCCTACCGCCTGCATGATACCTTCTCTGAAGCAGTATCCGTAAACACTCTGTAAATATGTAGTTTCTGTGTCAACCACAAATTTCACTCCGTCAGAACCAACAGATGCAACTGTTACGATGTTTTTGTCCAGCATATTGCTAACCATCTGTTTAAGAATGTCAGAAGTAAGGCTGCCTCCTACGGATGAAACTCCTTTTAAAAGACCGATATTTCTTGCTTTAAGGAAATAATCGGCGGTTGTCCAGTTAGCCTGTTTACCAAAATTTCCGTAACCGAGCAGGTTCATTAAAGCCTGGGCAGCATCAGCGACGCTGGCTTTAGCATCAGGCTGGAATGTCATATTTGTAAGACCGCTCATATAACCGTAAGTTGTTACTGTGTTAACTTCCGGAAATGCCCAGTGAAGCTGGGATACATCGGCATATACTGCTTTACCTTCTGTGATTATTTCAAGGTTGGCAATGTCGATTATCATTTTCGCAAGTTCATAACGGGTAATTTCATCTGCTTCACCTAAATCAATTTTTATGCCTACTGCATCAAATATCGGGTGTTCTGCAGTGTCAGCCAATACAGCTGAGGGAATCATTGCAAGAGCGAGGACAAGTGCAAGTATAACTGAAAGAATTCTTTTAGTTTTCATATTACATCATCCTCCAAAGCTCATAAATTATTTTTGCCGCCTGGGCTCTTGTTGCTATATCTGCCGGTGCAAATCTTCCTTCGCCCACGCCGTTTATTATTCCTGCCTGATAAAGTGCTGTAACCGCTTCTTTGGCATAGTCTGCTACGCCGCCGATATCTGCCGGCTTATCACTTCTTACTGCTGCAAGATTTATTCCGTATTTGTTTGCTACTCGG
>JAZOQS010000016.1:0-2252 GCA_045656205.1 Clostridia bacterium
ACAGGTTTTGCCGAACTTGTTTGCAGTAATTCTTTAAGGTCCGACCGTCTTGAAAATGCGGTCGGTCTTTTAAAAGAAGAACTTCGCAGACTCGGCAGTCTTATAATGAAATGTGCTGATGAGACAAGAATCCCCGCAGGTGGAGCTCTCGCTGTTGATCGCAGTGGTTTTTCCGACCTTATAACAGAGAAAATAAAATCTCACCCGAATATAACTGTAGTTACCGAGGAGGTTACTAAGCTCCCCGACGGTGATGTTATAATCGCAAGCGGACCGCTCACCTCCGATGCACTTTTTGAGGAAATCGGCAAGCTTACAAACGAGGACAACCTCTATTTTTACGATGCAGCAGCACCGATAGTTACTCTTGAAACGGTTGATTTTGACAGCGCTTACCGCCTGTCACGTTACGGCAAGGGCGATGATGACTATATCAACTGTCCGATGTCCGAGGAAGAATATACCGCCTTTTATAACGAGCTTATAAACGCCCAATGTACCGAAATTAAAGGTGCAGATAAAGAGGTTGTTTTTGAGGGTTGTATGCCCGTTGAAACCATGGCAAAACGCGGTGAAAACACTCTTCTTTTCGGACCGCTCAAACCTGTTGGTCTTCCCGACCCCAAAACAGGTAAAGAGCCTTATGCCGTTGTTCAGCTCCGTCAGGACAACAAGGAGGGTACTCTTTACAATATCGTAGGATTCCAGACCCATCTTAAATGGGGTGAACAGAAGAGAGTTTTCGGTATGATTCCGGCACTTAAGGACGCTGAGTTCGTCCGTTACGGGGTTATGCACCGCAACACCTTCATAAACTCTCCGAAGCTTCTTGACTGCCACTATAATTTAAAATCCAACTCACGCATTTATTTTGCAGGTCAGATTACAGGCGTAGAGGGTTATGTTGAATCAACCTCGTCCGGATTTGTTGCGGGCCTTTCACTTGCCAGAAAACTTCTGGGCGAAGATGAGATCATTTTCCCCGACACAACTGCAATCGGAGCACTTGCCCAGTATGTTTCAAGCGGAGCAAGTGCAAATTTCCAGCCGATGAATGTAAATTTCGGCATAATGGCACCTCTTGGACAGAGAGTGCGTAAAAAAGCCGAGAAAAACCTGATGATTTCTCAGCGTGCTCTTGAAATTATTGATTCTTTATCTGTATAAAACGTATAATTTCTTTTTAAACTAACAGAAAAGAAAGGAACTGATATTATGGCTATTGAAATTACAAACGAGAATTTTGAAAATGAAGTTTTAAAAAATGAAAAGCCCGTTCTGGTGGATTTCTGGGCTTCATGGTGCGGTCCCTGCCGTATGCTTTCCCCTGTTATTGATGAGTTTTCCGTATCGCAAAGTGACGTGGTGGTTGCAAAAGTCAATGTTGATGACCAGCCTGAAATCACTGCCGCTCACGGCATTGCCACAATCCCTACACTCATTCTTTTCAGGAACGGTGAAATTATAAAAAGGCACAGCGGACTTATGTCCTCAAAAGATTTAGCTGATTTTGTAAATGCATAAAACAAAACCCGACCATTGGTCGGGTTTTATTTTATCTTATAAAGCTTGTTCTGATCGGTTTTTCTCTTTCGGGAATTTCAATTCCGTTTTCTTGTCCCAGTTTAAAACATTTAATCATCCATGCCATATTATTGCCGAGTGTTCTCATTGTCTGCATTCCCTCTTCATCCTTGCGGACTTCTTCAGGAGTGTTACCATGTACCTGATTCCAGTACTGCGATGATGCCACCGGCATACAGTTTATCTGGAAATACTTATTAAGTCTGTCAAATGCCGCTGATGCGCCGCCTCTTCTGCAGGATACAACTGCCGCGCCCACTTTACCGTCAAATCCGCTGCCTGCATAGAAAAGTCTGTCTAAAAAAGATGTGATATGACCGCTTGGTCCTGCATAATAAACGGGCGAACCTACTACTATCCCATCAATATCGGGCAGTTTTGAGATGATTTCATTTACTGCATCATCGGTTATACATTTTCCCGTTTTGGTACAATTTTTACAAACTATGCAATCAGTTGTTTTTGTTCCAACATGAACAATTTCTGTTCCAATTCCATTTTCTTCAAGTGCACCGGCAACCTCTTTTAACGCCTCGTTTGTACAGCCCTCTTTGCGCGGGCTGCCGTTTATCAAAATAACTTTCATTATTTATTCTCCCTCATTTTTCTCATTCATTATTTTTTTGCGATAGCTTGACGGCGGCTCGCCGTACCGTTCTTTAAATCTT
>JAZOQS010000017.1:0-7141 GCA_045656205.1 Clostridia bacterium
AACTGTGACTGCTCACCATATATATCTGTATAGGTATATTTAATTTTTTCATTTCCTGTTATAAAACAATATTCCTGCCCGATATCGCTCGGCTGATCAGAATAACCAACAGTTCCCGTTACGGAAAACTCATCTCCAATATGTAAAATATCCGGATTTGAATTATCCTTTTTCGCACATCCCGCAAACAAAATAACCAGGCAAACAACCGCAATCAGAATTCTTTTCATAATATTACCTCCTGCTTTCGTTGGTGACAAATCAGGCGCAAAAAGTTTCTTTTATCTGAATTCATTCGCCATCAGGCAACAGCAATTGATAGGCAATTCTTGGCGTTCCGTCGCTAATGTATATGATACCACATCGAACAAAGCCAAGTTTTTCTACAACGTGTTGCATGGTTGTGTTCTTTTCATGGGTATCTATTCTGATGTTTGAAATGGTATTTTTGCAGTAGTTAACCGCCGTTTGAACAACGCCGGAGACTGTTCCGTCGCTCGCTATGCGGTGAATCGTTCCGTAGGGCTCATCAGAAAGCCAATCTCCATTTTCAATGTAGGAATATGTCGGGTCTTCTCCCAGGATAAATGCAAACACAAAATGAATCTGCCCTTCCTCGCTTTCTCCTACGAAAAGTTCTCCTTTTCTGATGTCTTCTTCCAGCAGCTCCTGTTTAGGCTTATCTGTCCCCCACTGATCAGGATTACCGCTTTGTCGCATGTACTCCCGAGCGATTTCATACACTCTAAGAATTGAGCTCATGTCGCCCGGTTTTGCTTTTCTGATTGTCATATTGTATACGTCCTTTTTTAAGATATAAAGTTTAAGTTTGTTTTGCCGACCCGGCTAGTCTCGTGTCAAGTCAGGAGAACAGTGAATAATAGGACCAACTATTCTTCCCTTAATTTTTCACTGTTTTTTCTGAACAAAATTCTTTAGAACCTGCGAGATTACTATACTTTCCCACTATTGCATTATATCATAAATATTTAAAAATTGCAAACTAATCTTTTAAAATTGGTAGACTTGACACGAGTAATATTCTATTTCGGACAAGTCTCTATTTACTTTTAAAAATTCTCTTTCAGTTTAACGCTTCCTTTCTTTGATGATTGTTATTTTCTCAGCAAACCATTCTGCTATGTTCTTCCTTATTGGATGTATTTCAGAACACTACTCCCTCCGGCGCTGCCGGTTAATTTGACAGAATCTTATATATTCTGATTTTTTGAACTACAATCTCACAAACTGAATATATACTGTTTTAACATCCTGGTTTCATTCCTATTATATTTTTATTTTTTGCTATTGTACTTATAACATCAATAGTGCTTTAACACATTTGAATTGCACCCACAATAATCGTTGTTGCAGATGAGCTTTGAATTATTGCAGTAACTCCGGCACCTCTTCTTCAAATCATTTTTTCATTAAAGTAATTGACAAAATTTCCTTTTTGTGATAAAATACTTTGTATTGCAAAAGGGAGTAGCTGAATGCTCTGCATTTCCGATAACCGTCATCTCGACTTTTTGTCCGGTTATTTGGGTCTATTTTGATAGCAAGACTTTTGTGGCCTAACGCCACAAAAGTCTTTTTTTATTGCATATAATAAAAATAACACTTTATAAACATTTAACAGGAGGAAAACATGAAACATTATCTAAAGAGTGCCGATGATGTAATTAAGACTGTTGACAGTAATGCCAATGGTTTAAGTTCTTCTGAGGCAGCAAAAAGACTTGCCCTAAACGGCAAAAACAAACTGATTGAGGCAAAGAAGGAATCTATGCTTCACCGCTTCTTAAAACAGCTTTGCGAACCTATGACAATTATTCTTTTGGTTGCTGCGGCTATTTCTGCAGGGGTAGAAATTTATGAGGGTATTCATTCAGGACATATGGGATTCCCGTCTGATGTGGTTATTATCCTTGCCGTTGTCCTTATCAATGCCATTTTAGGTGTTTTTCAGGAAAGCAAGGCAGAAAAAGCAATCGAAGCTCTACAGGAAATGTCTAAGGCCCAGAGCAAGGTTATCCGTGACGGAAGGCAGATATCCATTCCCAGCGAAGACCTCATTGTTGGTGATATTGTAGTTCTTGAAGCTGGTGATTCAGTTCCGGCAGATGCACGAATTTTAGAATGTGCTTCTATGAAGATTGAGGAAGCCGCACTTACAGGCGAATCAGTTCCTGTAGATAAAAAGGTTGATGCTCTTGTAGCAGGAGCAAACGGCGATGTTGCCCTCGGCGACAGAAAAAACATGGTATTTATGGGTTCAACCGTTGTTTATGGTCGTGGCAAGGCAGTCGTAATTGCTACAGGTATGGAAACAGAAATGGGAAAAATTGCAAATGCACTTGCTCAGGCAGAAGAAGGCAAAACACCTCTCCAGATTAAGCTTGCAGGTCTTTCAAAGATTCTTACCTACCTTGTTATAGGTATCTGCGCTGTTATTTTCGGTGTTCAACTTATTCGTGACGGTATCGGCTTTGAACCTATCCTGAACTCTTTTATGATCGCTATCTCTCTTGCAGTTGCAGCGATTCCGGAAGGTCTTGCCACAGTTGTTACCATTGTTCTTTCTATTGGTGTTACCAATATGTCAAAGCGTAATGCCATTATTCGTAAGCTTACTGCTGTTGAAACCCTCGGTTGTACACAGATTATCTGCTCAGATAAAACAGGAACACTTACGCAGAACAAAATGACCGTTGTTGATCACTATGGCGATGATGAAGCTCTCCTTGCAAATGCAATGTCACTTTGCTCTGATGCAGAATTTGATACAGATGCTAAAACTGCCATTGGTGAGCCTACCGAATGTGCTCTTGTAAACTATGCTGAAACACTCGGTCTTTCCAAAAACATTCAAAAGAATGTATATGTCAGAATCGGCGAAGTTCCGTTTGATTCGGGCAGAAAGATGATGTCAACCATTCATAAGACCGAAGATGGTTCTCTCGTTCAGTTTACAAAGGGTGCTCCCGATGAACTTTTAAAGAGATGCACAAAGGCACTCATAGGCGGTAATGTTGTAGAGTTGACCGAAGAAATCCGCACGAATATACTTACGGCAAATAAAGAAATGGCAGATCGTGCACTTCGTGTTCTTGCGGCAGCAAAAAAAGAACTTACGTCTGAACCTTCTGTATATGACTCAGAGAATGTCGAGTGTGACCTTTGCTTTATCGGTCTTGTAGGTATGATAGATCCTGTCCGTCCTGAAGTTAAGCCTGCTATCGACGAGTGCCGCAATGCAGGTATCCGTGCTATAATGATTACTGGTGACCATAAGGACACCGCTGTTGCTATCGCAATGCAGCTCGGTATCATCACAGACGCATCTCAGGCTATTACAGGCGCTGAGCTTGATGAGATTTCGGATGAGGACTTTGATATTGCCGTTGAAAAATATTCGGTTTATGCACGTGTTCAGCCTGAACACAAGACAAGAATTGTCAACGTTTGGAGAAAGAAAGGCAAAGTTACTGCTATGACGGGAGACGGCGTTAATGATGCTCCTTCAATCAAGAATGCTGATATCGGTGTTGGCATGGGTATTACAGGTACAGATGTTACCAAGAATGTAGCCGATATGATTCTTGCAGACGACAACTTCGCTACCATAGTTTCAGCAGTTGGAGAGGGACGAAGAATTTATGATAACATCCGAAAAGCTATTCAGTTCCTTCTTGCATCAAACCTTTCAGAAGTATTGACAATCTTCTTTGCAACACTCTTCGGATTTACAATCTTTGCACCGGTTCATCTGCTTTGGATAAATCTTATCACAGACTGCTTCCCGGCACTTGCTCTCGGTATGGAAAAACCCGAAGTAAGCATTATGAATCGCAATCCTCGTGACAGCAAGGAAGGAATTTTTGCAGGCGGCCTTGGTTTTGCAGTTGCATACCAGGGCGTGCTCGTAACTATGATTACTATGGTTTCTTACCTGATAGGCAGATTTTGGCTTGCAGACTTTCATCATGCAGAAGCTATTGCTCAAGGAACATATTCCGCAGAAATGCTCGGCACATCAATGGCATTCCTTACACTTTCACTTTGTGAGATATGCCATGCATTCAATATGAGATCGCTCCACGGTTCAATTTTCAAAATGAAATGTCAGAATTTGTGGTTGTGGGGTGCAGCTATTCTCTCACTTTTACTTACAACTCTCGTCATTGAAGTTGATTTCCTCGCAAAAGCATTTGAACTTGCTCATCTTGACATTGTAGAATACGGCATTGCTTTTGGTCTTGCAATCCTCATTATACCTATCGTTGAGATAATCAAAGTTGTTCACAGAGCAATGGAGAACAGAAAAATAAAATAAATAGCGATGAATAATTGAATAAAAAACATAAAGTGTGACCTAATTTTCATGGTCACACTTTATGTTTTTAGCAAAATTTCGTCAAAAATCAACAGTAATTACTTATGTTTTTCAACATCATTCAGCGCAATTCAACCTATTTCGACATAATTCGGGTTCGTGTCAAGTTGGGTATAAAAACGAATCTTTACTCTGCACTTTCTTCCGGGTTTAGCACAAAGGTATTCATTTTTCCGTTTTTCACTTTTTTAGCAAAGTCCTGTTCACTCACAACCGGCGTTTCGGAGCACATGCCTGCGAGCAGTTTATGTCCGCCTGCCCTATGGTTGTCCGAACCTGCAAACTCCAGTAGTCCGTAGTTTTCCGCATATATTTTAGCCATATTATTTTCAAAATCGTTTCTGGCTGAATTTATAACTTCAACGCCGTGCACATTTCTTGGAAAAAGTCGTATATGATTAATATAGGCAGCCTCTCTGTATGGGTGTGCCTGTATCACAAGAGCACCGCTGTTCATCATATATTCAAGTTCTTCGCTCTTTTTCATATCCATAATCTGAGGATTATCAAGATACCACTGTTTATCAAGACCGTAAATCAGAAAATCGGTTCCTTTATATGTCAATTCTACGCCGGCGAAAACTTTAAGTCCGATTGATTTGCCGTAATCAACGCCTTTTTCATAATCAGAAAAATAAAATTCTATTTTTTCTTCATAGGAAACCGAGCGATCAATGTTCACATTTCCGTCAAGAAAATGATTTGTAACAAAAACTCCGTCATAGCCTAATTTTTTATAAAAATCCAGACTTTCATAAATATTTGCCTTTCCGCACTTACTTACAGGATATGTGTGAAGATGTGTTTCGTACCTGTACATTTCAATCACCTCAAAATCAATTGATGGAGCGATAGAGAAGCTCCGGCTCCTTAGAATTTTATGAAAAATATTATTATGCATCAATTCTACCATAAAAAAACAATTATTACAACCATCAGGTAAACAAAAAAGTTTCCTTTTTCAAGGAAACTTTTAAGGTGTAAAATTATTTTTTAAGTCCTAATTTTTCAGCAGATTCTTCTCTCATTTTATATTTTAAGATTTTGCCTGCCGCGTTCATAGGAAATTCGTTTACAAACATAAAATATCTGGGAACTTTATGTCTTGCAATTGACGCATTGCCGAATTCGCGCATTTCATTTTCGTCTGCGGTTTCTCCTTTATGGAGAATAATCCATGCGCAGCATTCCTCGCCGTACCTTTCGTCCGGAACGCCAACAATCTGAACGTCACGCACTTTGGGGTTGGTAAGATAAAACTCTTCTATCTCACGTGGGTAGAGGTTTTCACCGCCGCGGATAATCATATCCTTGAGTCTGCCTGTTACTTTATAGTATCCGTCAGGCGTGCGGCAACAAATATCGCCCGAGTGGAGCCAGCCGTCAGCATCAATTGTCTGCGCTGTTGCTTCAGGCATTTTATAATACCCTTTCATAATGTTGGGCCCGCGTGCAACAAATTCGCCACTCTCACCGTCCGGAAGTTCTTCGCCTGTTTCGGGGTCGATAATTTTACATTCAACGCCCGGGAAAGCACTCCCTACCGTTTCAACACGGTGGTCAATATCTTCATTAACCTCACCCATTGTACATCCGGGAGATGCTTCTGTCTGCCCGTAAACAGAAATGATTTCTTTCATA
Organism: Clostridia bacterium; assembly: GCA_045656205.1. Lineage (GTDB taxonomy): Bacteria > Bacillota > Clostridia > RUG12999 > RUG12999 > RGIG7450. The sequence goes on from JAZOQS010000017.1 coordinate 6,041, forward strand.
TTCATTTCATCTGCCGCACGGCGCATAAGGTCGGCAGGGCAGTTTGCTCCCGCCATAATGCCTGTGCGCATATATGAAAAGTCTGTCTTTGCAAAATCGGCATGGTTAAAGAGTGCAATAAACATTGTCGGCACGCCGTTGAAACATGTTATATGCTCATCATTTATACATGCAAGTGATGATTTGGGCGAGAAATATGGCATCGGAGAAAGGGTTCCTCCGTGAGTCATCATAGAGGTCATGGAAAGTACCATGCCAAAGCAATGGAACATTGGCACCTGAATCATCATACGGTCTGCTGTGGAAAGGTCCATTCTGTCCCCTATGGTTTTACCGTTGTTTACAATATTTCTGTGAGTAAGCATCACGCCTTTGGGGAATCCGGTTGTTCCCGAGGTGTACTGCATATTACAAACATCATCAGGTTTAACAAGTGATGCTCTGCGGCGAACTTCCTCTTTCGGAATCATATTTGAGCGCTGAAGCATCTGTTCCCATGTCAGGCAACCGGGCATTGAAAAGCCAACTGTTACCACGTTACGCAGGAATGGCAGTTTTTTTGAATATATCGGGTCGCCGGGGGTTAAATTTTCAAGTTCGGGACAAAGTTCCTGAATGATTTCTTTATAATTGATATCCTTGCACTCATCAATCATAACAAGTGTATGAGTGTCCGACTGTTTGAGCAGATATTCAATTTCGTGAATTTTATAAGCTGTGTTAACCGTTACAAGAACTGCACCTATTTTTGTGGTTGCCCAGAAAGTAATAAACCAGGCAGGAATATTTGTTGCCCAGACAGCAACGTGGTCCCCCGCTTTTACGCCGAGAGATATGAGTGCTGCTGCGCATTCGTCAACATCTCTGCGGAACTCTTTGTAGGTTCTTGTATAATCAAGAGTTGTATATTTAAAAGCATACTGGTCGGGGTATTTTTCAACCATTTTATCAAGAACATCCGCAAATGTAGCATCAATAATTTCATATTTCTGCCACGGGAATGTTCCTGTTTTTGATCTGTTGTAATGAGCTTTGTCATACTCTTTTTTCTCACGACCGAGAGATGCCATATAGTTTGAAAAATGAGTAAGAACAATGTCC